>CAMDHK010000258.1 GCA_945897965.1 Candidatus Kuenenia stuttgartensis
TAACTTCAAGGAAGGGCAGCGATTTCTCGCTGTTGATTTTAACAGCGATGGAACTGTCCTCGCAGGGATAAGTAAAACTGGTGCAGTCATTCTTTGGGATGCCATCAAGCAGTCCAAAATACAATCCCTCGAATCGAAAGACAGAAAAGCATCTTCTCTCGATTTCAACAAAGATGGTTCATTGCTAGCAGTTGGACAAGATAGCGGGCAGGTACAAATTCTCTCCATGCCCGAAGGCGAAGAAAAACAAGCGCTTAAATCTGGTACCGCATACATCAAAGCGCTAGCTTTTTCTCCCGATGGCAAAAGCCTTGCAATCGCCTCCAAACAATCCATTGAGATCTGGTCTACCGCAACCTTCAAAAAAACTTCTAGCCTTCCGAAATCTGGGCAAATGCAGGAACTAGTCTGGACTCCAGACTCTAAATCTATCCTTTCAGGGGGTAGCGATTTCAACCTTCATGTTTATTCCGTTGATGGTTCCTCCCAAAGCATTCTTAAAGGCCATACCAAAGCCATCAGCGCATTGGCAATTTCCAAAGACGGTAAAAAAGCTGCGAGTGGTGACAGGGCAGGAAAAATACTGGTATGGGATTGGGGAGCTAAAAACCCGAGTTCCAAAGAAATTACAGCTCATCAGGGAGGCGTTGATTCCCTAAGCTTTTCTCCCGATTCAGACCAGTTAGCTTCTGCTGGCCGTGATGATTTAGTTAAAACATGGAGCACTTCTAGTGCCGATAACCTGCAAACCTTCAAAGGCCATAAGAACGATGTTCGGGGAGTTGTCTTCGCACCCGATGGTAAGACCATCGCTAGTGCCGGTCTTGATGGCACTGTCAAAATTTGGGAAGTAAAATAGAATTGACAGCTTTTCTGATAGTCATTTTTCTACCGCTAACTTTAACAGCAGCACCCGCCCGCATTAGTCACTATCGCTGCAAAATGATTCTGTTTCATGGCTTTCTGGCCTAAAGCTTTTACCTTATAAACCTTAACTCTGTAGCATCTTACACCGTAAGTTAACGGCATTCTGCAAGAGGCTTTGAAACAATAGGTCGGGTTTTTATTAGGATGAAAAGTGTAAGTAAGATCCAAATTAAAACCGCCTGTGAAAGCATCACATGCCTAACGGTGAAAAGATCTGCAAGCGGGCCAGCTAAAAAGTTCCCCATCGGAACCATGCTACAAAGCATCATACTCCACACCCCTAGCACTAAGCCACGATGCGTATTGCCTGCGCCTAGTTGAACCAACCCCTGGCTTGTTGCAAAAAACAAGATCATTCCTGCACCAAATAAAATCGTGCTAGGAAGCGCAAATAACATCGATTTGGATACGCCCAAAGTAAATAAGCCAACTCCCGCAAGCAGCATTCCCAATGCTTGTGAAATTCCCTTCGAGGCTTTGTTGCCCAGTATCGCTAGGATTAACGCAGAGGTTAGGGCACCGCCCCCAACTCCACTTAGCAAAGTTCCATAGGCCTCTTGGCCTAATGCCAGTTCTTTCTCCACGAAGCCTGGTAATAGAGCGAGTAATGGCCATCCTAATAGTGCCATGCCACCTGCGATGCTGATCACCAAAACCAGATCGGATCGTGCAAGGATAAACTTTATGCCTTCGAATAAGGACGCATTGTTGCGCTGTGAAGGTTCTTGAAACATCGTGGCTTGGTTCATCAATACCAATGCTAGGATTAAAATTAGGTAACTGAGGGTGTTGAGAAGAAAGCATGCTTCGGGGCCATAGTTTGTGAGGAGTAGTGCGCCTATGGCTGGGCCTGCAAGCCTTGCAAGATTGAATTGAAGCGAGTTGAGTGCGACTGCATTGAACAAATCATGCATACCCACCATCTCAACTAAGAAAGTAAGCCTTGCGGGCAGATCGATTGCGTTGATCACGCCCCAAAGTAGGGAAAAACAAAGCAGTATATAGGGCGAGGTGAAGCCTAGATAGACAGCAAGAAAGAGGGAGAGGCTTTGCAGCAAAAATAATATCTGGGTGATGAGGATGAGTTTTTTTCGGGGGTATTGATCAGCAAGTCTGCCACCGAGTGGGCCTAGGAAGCAACCGGGTAGGACTTGCAATGCTGCGATAAGCGAGGGCCAAAGCGATTGCTGTTCTGAGCTGTAGGAAAGCCACATCAGTGCAGTGGTTTGGGTCCATGATCCTGTAAGGGAAAGAAGTTGTGCAAAGAAATAATAGCGATAGTTGCGATGTTTCAGGGAGCAAAAGGCACCTGTGTTTTGCTTGTCAGGGCTTTGAGCTACTGGTTCGCTCATGCCTGTTCACTTTTGCTGGATGATTGCTGGTGCATAAGGTCAACCATTTGCTCGAGTATCTCAAGATGTTTACTGCTTTTGAGATGATTGATTTTTTCGATTAGTCTTCGTTTTCTTTCGAGACGGATTACAAAAGCCTCTAACGATGAGGTGTTGAAATTGCCTGTTTTCTGGAACAACACTATTTCATCTGCATCCTTGGAGGAAAGGGTTCTTGCGCGCTCTGGGTTTCGTTCGATCCAAGATTTAAGATCAGGCTGATAGGCTTGATCTTGGAGCCTTTGAAAGTGTTTGCCCAATTCTGGAACATTAGATTGCCTGATTTGGTGTAGAAGCAAGTCGAGTGGCCGATGATGAAGATCATGAACAGAAATACCCAGGGCTCGGGCGCAGGACTCAATTGTTGCATTGCGAAGTTTAAATGCTGGGCCTAGTAGAATCTTTCTGATGGTGTGCCTATGAAGCCTGGTGATGCGTGCGAATTCCTCCTGATTCCAGCCTCGTTCTTCAACGAGAGAAGAAATTTTGTTTTGGATGGTGGGGGTGTTATCTTCGCTGTTCATAAGAGAATCATAAATGAAATAGAATAGATTTTAAATACCCTTCACAGGATAAGCAGCCATTCGATGGTTTCGGTTGTTCCATTGGAATTGCCCCTGAGCATATTTTTGCCCCAACTCGATGTAGCGAAGCGAAATAGCCCTGCTGATTTTAAGATCCTCTTCAGTAACTTCTCTGATGATCTTAGCGGGAACGCCTGCCAGCATAGATCTTCGTGGTATTTTTTCATTCTGGCGCACTACCGCACCCGCAGCGATAATGCATTCTTCGCCAATAATGCTGCCTGAAAGAAGGATAGCGCCCATGCCAATCAAGGTTCCCGCACCCACTTGTTTGCCATGGAGGATTGCTTTATGCCCAACCACTATGTTTTCTTCGATTACTTGTTCGCATTGGTATTCGCAATGAACCATGGATGAATCTTGGATGTTGGTGCCTGCGCCTATGCGGATGGGTGCAACATCGCCTCGGATGATGGTTTGAAACCAAATAGTTACATTTTTCCCGATTGTTACATCGCCTGTGATTACCGCATCATCTGCAATATAAAAGTGATCATCCATGGTAAGGCATCCTTGTGTAAATTAAACAATCATGGCGAAGATAAAAGGAAACAGTAGAACAATAGAGGTTAGGTATTTTATTTATCATGGCACAGGAAACACAGCAATGTCTACCCGGGTGGTTGTTTTTCCCTTTGATCTATTTGGCAACTCGGGAGCCGCAGAAGGCGCCAAGATTTTAGCGGATGAAATCCGCGAAATCCTCAGAGACTCTTTTCGTGAAACAGTCACGACTCGTGCTCTTGCATGGCGTGACCATATCCGACTGCGAGAGATTTCGCTCGATAATTTTTCCAAATTGAAAAACTGGCGGCTTAGCGCATCGAAATGCCTCGAATCCATCACGACTAAAAACCAGAAGTTCATTTGGCTGGGTGGCAATCATCTTGCATGCCTTCCTGTTTACGATCATTTGTGCGAGACCAATACACTGGTGCTTCAGTTTGATGCCCATTTAGATATCCACCACTTTGATAACACCTTGGATACTCCTTCGCATGGGAATTTTGTGCTGTTTGCAAAACGCCCGCTATTGCCCATTGTCAATGTAGGGCATCGTGAGCAGTTACTAACCAAAGATCATATCGACACCTTCTTTCAAGATAATATTTCCGCTATCGATATAGCGGTTAATCCGGAGTTGGCATTTGAACGAATTATGGCAACAGTCAATAAAGCAGAGCGTATATTTATTGATATCGATTGTGATGTGATGGATGCAGCTTTTTTCCCTGCAACGGGCAGGCCTGTTCCGCTGGGATTGACACCTATGTATCTGACTAGGATTATGGAAGCGATTGATGCAAAAAAAATCGTGGGGGTGGGGTTTAGTGAATTTGATCCATCTCGGGATGATAATGATCGAAGCCTAGCGTTATTAATTTGGTGGGTGGAGCGCTTTTTCTTGCGTTGGTATGAATAATCGAATTAAGTAGAGTGATTGATGTTCGTTTTGGGAATAAATTGCGAGGGGTTGAACTACTCATGAGTCATCAATTTCGTTTGAAAGTTGAAGATACCGCATTATTAGTGATTGATATACAAGAGAAGTTGCTGCCTAAAATAATGCAGGCGGGCGAGGTGCTTCGAAATGCTTCATTTTTAGTAAATGCAGCAAAAGTACTGGGGGTTCCTGTGATTGCAACCGAGCAATATCCGAAGGGATTGGGGCCAACGGTAGAACCAATAAGGGGTTTGCTGACAACGGTTTGGGAAAAGAAGACTTTTTCTGCGGTTGCGGAGGGTGGCGCCCTTGATTTCTTGAAATCTGATGCCCGAATCAAGGTGGTGGTGGTGGGGATTGAGGCTCATATTTGCGTCATGCAAACCGTGCTAGATCTTTTAAACCAAGGATTTCATGTGTTTGTATGTGTCGATGCGGTCTCAAGCCGATATGCTATTGATGTAAAGATTGCGTTAAAGCGAATGCAACAAGCGGGTGCGATTCTGGTAACTGCGGAAACTTGTGTGTATGAATGGCTTGAAACAGCAGCCAATCCTGCATTCAGGGAAATCAGCGCAATGGTTCAAGAAAGAATGAGGCAAATTGGTCCCGATGGGAATGCCTCATTAAACAAGTAACAATCTAAATTTGGATGAAACTATGCAAATTCCAGCTCCTCTACAACCTTCCACAAGAATCCTTCTTGGGCCCGGCCCAAGCGATGCCCACCCAGCAGTTCTTCGGGCTATGGTCAACCCACTTATGGGGCACCTCGATCCAGAATTTGTTTCAATCATGGTTCAGGTTCAGGAAATGCTTCGAGGGGTTTTGAAAACCAAAAACAAAGTGACCTTGCCTATCAGTGCAACAGGGATGGCGGGGATGGAGTGTTGCTTGGCAAATTTGTTGGAAGCGGGCGATAAAGTTGTGGTTTGTGCAATGGGTTTCTTTGGCCAGCGTATGATCGATGTTGCTGGTAGAACCGGTGCGGTGGTAACCACTTTGCAAGCGCCTTGGGGAAAGACTTTTTCGGTTGATGAAATTAGCGAAACCGTTGCTAAGGTAAAGCCCAAGGTGTTGGGGCTAGTTCATGCTGAAACATCTACCGGAGCTATGCAAGCCAACATTCAGGAAATTGCGAATATCTGTCATTTGCATGGCACCCTTTTAGTGGTTGATGCAGTCACCTCGCTTGGATGTATTGAGTTGGATATTGATGAATGGGGTGTGGATGCTGTTTATAGTTGCTCGCAAAAAGGGCTGGGTTGCCCGCCAGGATTATCACCCAT
>CAMDHK010000259.1 GCA_945897965.1 Candidatus Kuenenia stuttgartensis
GACCGACCTGATGGCTACCTGTGCCGATATCCTCAAGGTGGCACTTCCAGCAAATGCAGGTGAAGATAGTGTCAGCTTTCTTCCTGCATTACTTGGGCAGGATAAAAACTCGCTTCGTGAAGCTCTCGTGCATCACTCGGTGAATGGTACATTCGCAATTCGTCAGGGTAACATGAAACTTTTAATGTGTAAGGACTCTGGCGGTTGGAGTGAACCACGCCCTGGAACTGTAAAACCCGGAATGCCTGAATTGCAACTCTTCGACCTCAGCAACGATATTGGGGAGAGAATTAATTTACATGACAAACAATCTGAAACAGTTAAGAACTTAACTAATCTTTTGGAGAAGTACATTGCGGATGGCCGTAGCACCAAGGGTGAACCGCAGAAAAATGATGTCAAAGTTGATTGGAAGCGTGCGACTCAAACCAAAGATGCTGGCAAAGCTAAAGATAAAACAAAGAAGTAAATAGCGGCAATTACATCGAAATAAAGAAAGACCTATTATGTTTTTCATGAAACCGCTTGATTAGGGTTAGCATCATCCAACCAGTTCCCGGATTGTATCGGTATGGTCAATGAGGTACTGCGGGCGATTGTTTGGATCAAGTACCGTGGCCTGAGTCGGATCAATACCGAGGTGCCGATAAAGCGTGGCAAACATCTGTTGGAAATGGATAGGGCGATCGAGTGGCCGCTCACCATTTTTCGTAGTGCTGCCGATCACTTGTCCGACTTTGAGGCCGCCGCCGAAAATTAGTGCGGATGCTGCTGGTGCATAGTGGTCGCGTCCCGCATCTTTATTGATTCGCGGAGTACGACCAAACTCGCCCCAGACGAGTACGAGGACATCTTCAAGCATCCCTCGAGTTTCGAGATCGTCGAAAAAAGCACTAAGACCAATATCAAAGGAAGGCAATAATTCAGTGCGCAAAGCGTTGAAGTTGTCTTTGTGGGTGTCCCATCGGCGTTCGCCTTCTTCTTCCCAGGTAAGGTTAACACAACGCGCTCCACATTCGATTAACCGACGAGCCATTAGAAACCGAGCATTTTGGAGCCCGAGAGTCTTTTTTGATTTTGGGCTTACTCCAAAATTGATGCCATAACGACCTCTCACGGAATCGGGCACGCGGTTTATGTCGAGGGCATCCGCAAACTCGCGTGATGTCACGAACTGAACGGCGCGCTGGGCATAGATATCCATCGCCAGCATGTTGCCTCGTGTATCTATTTCTCTTCGAATGGTGTCGAAGTGGGGTAATAAGTCTCTGCGATCTTGTGTGATATTGCGTGATATTAGGTTTGCGCGCCCCGCTTCGCTGTCCGGAGTATAACAATCGAAGGCACGGCCAAGAAACCCTGCTGAACGAAAGTACGCCTGCTCGCTGGCGTTATAACCAGAAAGCATGGCTACTGAGGTGGGTACATTACCGTTGGTTGGGCCCTGAAGTTTCGCCACCACGGATCCGATGTTTGGCCTGCCTCCAACATTTTTCATGTTGCCTGGCGGATAACCTGTCGCACACATTGCACCATCATGCGAGTCGACGGTGCCAGTCAGTGAACGAATCAGGGTGATGCGATCCATCCGCTCTGCAATACGAGGGAGATGCTCGCAGATTTGAATACCCGGAACGCGAGTAGCAATCGGCTTAAATTCTCCGCGAAACTCTGCAGGGGCATCGGGCTTCATATCGAAAGTATCTATGTGGGAAGGGCCGCCGGCCAACCAGACATTGACAATCGATCTTTTGCGATAGGAAGGATCGAGCACGGATTGAGCATCAGCACGCAGGAAATCGGCCTGAGTCAATCCACAAAGGGCTGCGGCTCCCAAATGAAGAAGTTCCCGCCGGTGGAGCCCGTTGCATGAGCGATACTTGTTGTTTAGCGTCATTTCTTGGCTCTCTCGGTTGGAACAGTTCGGTAGAGGAATGATTCAGAGGATAAGAGTGATACCAGCAGGTCGTTGAAACTACCATTATTATAAATAACTGCAATAAATGTTAGTATAATCTTTGTTGGCTTCAGCCGCCATCGTATTTGCAAATCAATTTCCAATCACCATTAGAATCATGATATTATTGTGCAGTGAAAACCTGTTGCGGATAGGGTCAAAAAGCTTGCCTAGCTTTTGATCCAGCTCTTTTATGATTGCACTATAGCAAGCCCCACACATGCCCCTGATCTAGGTTGCGTTTTCGAGATGCAGCGTTTTTAGTTGTTGAGCTTTATCGTAAAATCCTGTACGATTTTCTAATTAAGGAGTTGTTATTATGATGATTCGAACATGCGTCACTTTTGCTTTTTATGTTTGCTGCGTCTTTGCTGCTAACCCCACTGATAGTGAGCGACTCGCCACTAGCTTTACTACTTGGAAGATGGTTAAAGAGTCGTGCGGTGGCAACTATAGTTATAAGGTGATCCGTTCCAGTTTTACAGGCTACCGAGACGAGACGGTCGTGGTGGTGAAAGCAAATAAAGTAGCGGAGCGACGGTTCGATGTAGCAGATGACCCGAGGCCTGGTATGCCAATTGTGCTTAAGAATAAGTGGGTAGAAACCGGCGAGGGAATTGGTAAGCATGAGGGCGCTGTCGAGCCAAAGACACTGGACGAAATGTACACGATTGCGAAGAAGATTGTTGAAGCGGAAATTCCTTCGAACCATGTTCTTAGCTTGGCTCTGGATAAACAGGGATTGCTTCAGCATTGTTTCACCCGCGATACTCGCATTGCAGATGATGGTCCAATCAAGGGTGTCACAACTATCTACTTGACACTCGGAAAGAAATAATGATAGCTAAGAGCTTAATCAGGCGTTTTGCCTGAACCGTCCCTTTGATTCTCACAATTTATCGTCTTACCATTTGTGGTGGCGTAAGTATGGTTTTGAATGATGCTGGTATGAAAGTCATTGGGTTGCGTTTATCTTGCGTTTAACTTTACATGACCGTTATCCGCGGGCATAGATTTGTTCCACTCGAGTAACGCCTAGGCAAGATTATTGACCCGGTCCGGATGCTTGGTTGCAAGATTAACAGTTTCAGCACGATTATTCAAAAAAGAGTTTATCTTCCATCGGTGTGGATATTGGCCGGTAACCAAAGCGCAGCGCGAAGGAGAGCAAATGGGCGAGTTGACGTAAAACTGCGAGAAACGAATTCCTTCTTTTGCAAGCTGATCCACATTTGGAGTTTGTACTTCCTTATTTCCAAAACATGAAAAGTCGCCCCAGTCCATGTCATCAATGAATACCATGATGATATTCGGGCTTGCCATAACTGTGGATGTAGGGTTGAAAAAGACAAGCAAAAATAAAACAACATTAAGTAAAATTTTCATGCTGGTAATAAACCTTGCTGCTATTTCTCATTCACCATCTGTCCCCAACATAGGGCATTGATTGCTGATAATCAAAAGGTTCCTGTTGGATCGCATTGCTTAGTCTGCTTCTACCTAATGGGAAGCTTAAGGTACTCAGGGATTTTGTTTTCAAATTTAACTTCCGGTTGGTACGCAGCGGAAAATTGCTACGCCATTGGATACGATGTTTTCAGTGAAGTTGGCCATCGTACCGCTTGCAACAAAATTTCGTACCGTGGAATAGGCGCTAGCTGTGTAATTTGCTGTGGGGACTTTTCGATAATCATTATACCTGAATAGAGAGTAGGACTTTCCCGCAGCTAGACCATTGACGCTAACAGAAGCACTCAAAGTTGATGGCGCAACCCCGGCGATGACATTTGGCTCCGTCCAGTTGCCCAGAGTAATACTTACTGGCAGAGCCCTTGCAGAGGTATCCTGGATTCCTAGCACAGCACAGCCAAAACAAATTTTAGTCGGAATGCAAAAGGAGTATTTTGCCCCGTTGACTAGCATAGACCGGATATCATTGAGGGTTGATGCAGTTCGAATGCTTACTTGGCTGCTGAAACAATCATTGAAGTAAAGCTGGTCGGTTGAATTATAAGTTGTGAAGTTTGAAGAAGTGAAACCTGTTGCAAGCATGATGTGATCATAATCTGGGTAGCTTAATCCTTTGACAAAAGATGTTATAAGCACAGGGCGCAATAATTTGAGATGTTGCTTTACCCAGCCGAAATAGCTCTGAAATTGTGGCGATGCATATCCATTGTAATTGAACTCGGCTGAGTTCAGCTTTAATGCAGTTAAAACTTTTTGGGCATTCACTGCGACAAGTACCTCACTTTGCTGGTTGGTGTTGATAATTGCCCTGCAAACAAATTGGGAGACATAAGTCCCAAAATAAAGTGCAGCTTGCTGGATCGAACATTCGCCGCAATAGCCGTTCTTTTGATTCCATTGCCTGCGGGGCGCTATTGGCATCCGTATGGTGGTGGGGGCAGTTTGGGCGTTGGCGATCCCGGCAGAAGTTAAACTTAATGCTGCTGCTGTAGCGGTTAAAAAGTTTCTACGAGCTTGCAATTCTAACTGATACATGATGAACCTTTTAATATTAGGCTGAAGGATGAACAAAATGAAGTTTTTGTAACCTAGGTCACAAAAGTGCATGAAGCAAATAATTCGAAAAAGAATTTTAAAGTTTCTACTTAGATTTGAATGACTGTTTCTTAACTACCTTGGTTAGGCTATATTAACTTTGGTACAGATCTGGTTAAATTGATTTAAAAAGGTACCACAATGTTTAAGATTACTCCAAAGAATGCTTTCATATCTTTCCTTTTATTAATGAGTATGGTTTCTGGCACAGCCATGGCACAGGAACAAAAGCAAAAAGCTAACAAGGCTTACCCGCCGATGATTGAAAGTTCCAAAGTTGAAACCTATCGTAAGGTGGGTGATACAGAACTGAAAATTTGGATATTTGAACCAAAAGAAAAAGCTACAAAGCCTAGGCCTGCAATTGTGTTTTTCTTTGGCGGCGGCTGGACCTCAGGCACTCCAGCTCAATTTGTTCCACAGTGCCAGCATCTTGCAGAGCGAGGCATGGTTGCCATGGTTGCAGATTATCGAGTTTCATCACGGAACATGGCAAAGCCAATTGATTGCGTTGCTGATGCCAAGGTTTGTGTTCGATATATTCGTACCAATGCAGTGCGGTTGGGGATTGACCCTGATCGGATTGCTGCGGGTGGTGGCTCTGCAGGGGGGCATCTTGCTGCTGCCACTGCTACCCTACCCGGCTTAGAAGCTGCTGGCGAAGATCTTAAAGTTTCAAGTACACCCAATGCTCTGGTGTTATTTAACCCCGCATTGGTATTGGCCCCTATTCCTGGTTTAATGCTAGAGGGCTTTTTGGCAAAATCGACCAAGGAAAGATTTGGTTGCGACCCTGAGGCGTTTTCTCCCGCACACCATGTAAAGAAAGGTGTTCCTCCAACCATCATTTTTCATGGTAAAGCAGATTCCACCGTGCCATATAGTTCTGCTGTGGAATTTTCAGAACGCATGAACAAAGCAGGCAATCGCTGTCAACTCGTTGGGTTTGAAGGCGAAGGCCATGGGTTTTTTAACAACAAGAAAATGAAAGAAACTCTTGATCAAGCTGATGAATTCCTCGTTTCGCTTGGTTATCTGCCTGCGAGGAAGCAATAATAGTACTTGTTTTAAAATATCTGGGGTCACGTTCATTTTCAAAA
>CAMDHK010000260.1 GCA_945897965.1 Candidatus Kuenenia stuttgartensis
AAGTAAGTCATCTTTAAACCGGTGCCTTCGCATGGGTGAAGCGCAAGGGTCGAGCCGTTCGATTCAACAATGATCGGGCTTTCTACACCATAAATCATTTTCTTCGAGCTCTGTGCAACACTGCCCGCTTTTTTCAAAGCATCTACAAAATCACCTGCAGAACCATCCAAGCCGGGCGGTTCCCCAGCATTCAGTTCCACAATACAATTATCAATTCTTAAACCACTAAGAGCAGCAAGTACATGTTCAACCAGGGTAACCTGAAAAGGTTTTTGCCCAAGAGTCGTTCGCCTATTGGTTCCTGTCACATTCGAAACATGAGCAGGAATAAAAGTTTTGGGAGAAAGATCAGTGCGATGAAACACTATCCCGGTGTTTTCTGCTGCTGGGCAGAAACGAAGCGTTACAAACGATCCAGTAATAAAGCCGATGCCTTCCACTTCTACTGGTTTCGCCAATGTTCTTTCTTGGCGTGATGAAATCGGTATCACGAATAGGCCATCCTTGACTAATAAAAGAAAAGTAAACCCGGCAAAATCCATTCTGCCGGGCTTTTAACACTTCTTACTTGGGAGTCGTTGCAGAGGTTGGCGTGATAGCCGAGCCCGCTGGAGCTGCTGGTGGTGCAACCCTGCTATAAGCTTGGTTCAATGCGTTAACCACATCTGCACTGATATCAATACCAGGTGCAAAGTAGATCGGCATACAAGCGCCTGCCTGCATCTTGCGGACAATATTGCCTGCACTCCAATATTCAGCAGAAGTCGTAGGGTCGTTGTAATGAAGAACCATGTCGTAGCCATGAGCTACTGCAACGCGTTGTGCAGCTTCTTGAACTTCACGATAAATCAAAACAACTTGTTCATCTTGCTTCTTGCCGATAAGAGCTTGAGCTTCGTTGGAAAGATCTTCGAGTTCTCGTTTGAGAACGCGCATTTGCTTTTCAATTGTTTCGCGCATTTCAGGTTTCATCTGGCCTTCTTTGTTCAATGCTTCCAACTGAGTCGTCTTGGCTTTGGTCTTCACTTGCAAAGGTGTGAACACTTCTTTCATTTCATTATTGAGGGCAACAGCCTTCTGATAATTCTTAACAACATGATGAAGGTTTAAAAGAGCGATGCGTGAGCGTTGTTCCGTTCCTTGAATTGGAACCTTTGCAGGTGCAGTTTGAGCACGCAGCAAATTGGTACCAAAGTAAACAACCATAGCGAGGGTGGTACATCCAGCAAACCATGCCAGTTTCTTATTCACAGTAATTTCTCCTGAATCCGGGATTGTTAAAGACTTAATGGAAGCCGCATCCATGCGATTTCGAGGTAAAGGTCATGTCTTTAAAAATCACCTGAAAAATCAATACATTCCAAGGCTTCTACCTAAGTGAAATCATAGGGTCAAGGCGAAGTCTGAAATAGATCGCCAAAACATACTCTGTCTTGCCTGTTTTCCCAAGTTTGTTGTACTATGTGGATTATTAGGGACTTACTGTTCCTCAAGATGATAATCTCCAAGGAGGGAGAATGCGCCAGCTAATGCCTGCTTTCTGCCTGCTTATCGTGATACTGGGCTGCTCATCCGGCCCCGTTGTGCCCACTTCCATTCAAGGCAAAATCTTGTTTCAAAAACAACCTCTAAGAGGCGGAACAATCGTTTTTACCCCAGATATGGATCGCGGTTCGGTTGGCCCGATGGCTTCAGGCGAAATCTTTCCAGATGGCACCTACACTGTCTTACCCCAACCAGGAAAAGACTCGATTTATGCGGGCTGGTATAAAGTTTCCTTTGCCTCGCAGGGCCTTCCATCCAAGTTTTCCGATCCCAGTCTTTCCGGGCAGGTGAAACAAATTCTTTCAGGCCAAATCAACAAGATTGATTTCAATCTGGAGTAGAAAACTATGAACCAATTTCTTCATGGCGTAACCCAAGCCGTTGCCCAAACTTTCACCCTGCCTGATACCATGCTGGAAATAGGAGCGTATCAAGTACAGGGGCAGGAATATTATTCGAACCTGCGGAAATTATTTCCCCATCACGAATACCAAGGCCTTGATATGCGTAAAGGCCCAGGAGTCGATATCCTAGGCAATGTTGAAGACCTTCCCATGGAAGATAATTCCGTAGGCACCGTGATCGCCCTGAATCTTTTCGAACATGTTCGTTGTTTCTGGAAAGGTTTTGATGAAGTTTACAGGGTGCTAAGGCCAGGGGGCGCATTCTTTGTTTCGTGCCCTTTCTTTTTGCATCGCCATTCCTACCCCAATGATTATTGGCGCTTCACCCCAGATGCATTCGCTTATCTGCTTGAAAAATACCCACAAAAACTAATTGGGTTTCAAGGCCCAGCCAACAAACCATTGCAAGTTTGGGCCATCGCTTTCAAAGATCCTGCTCCCATCATCACGCCCGAATTACATCAGCAATTTCAATCAGCAATGCGAATCTACGCCCATCAACCTGTTTCTAAATGGAGAAAATTACGCTACTCTCTAGGCAGGATGATTTGTGGCAGAAGCCCTTTTGCAACCTTTTTAGATATGAACAATTGGGAAACCACCGTCATTGGTTCAAGCGAAAAAAACAGCACAACATCCGCCACCACTCCAAAGGCCAACCTAACTCAAACGCCTTAGAAACATACATTTCCTGTGCCTGTTTTAAACTTTGAGCTATTCTCGCCAAAAGGTGGATTTTCCTGGCTGATAGCTCACCTTAAGATGTGGCGTCTCTATCCGTTTTTGGCCATTACCCAACGAACCCAGGCAGGCTGCAAGTATTCCCGAAGTTAATAGAGTTCGCTCTACAGGGTAGGGTGCCTTCCCTGTGATAAACATTTCCTCCGCATTACTCATCAGCGCTGCGGAATACGAGACATTAGGATTAGGCGGAAGATAAAACAAAGTTGAAAGTGGCTCAGCTTGACCTTTTAAGCTTGCTGCAAAAGTAAAATCACCCACCAACCCATTCATCAACAACATGGTGCTCTTTAAGCCATCCAAATACTCAATGCGGTAAGCCATAGGTGCTTTAACCCACTCAGAAATTTGCTTGGTTGTTGGTTTACGATGACTGTAGGTCGGGGCTTGCGCCAGGGTCTGCGATCTGTTCATACATGCTTCAAAAAGCTTAGGGTTCCAGCCACCTTTTTCCCACGAACCTGATGACATCCTTTTCCAAACTTCATCCCCACGAATGGCTTGCACTGCTTTCACCCCGGTTTCGCCACCCTTGCGTCTTTCAGCCATGCATTGAATTACTTCTAATGCGTGAAAATCATAGCTATCAACTCCACCCATTGCCAGGCACATGACTTCTTCGGGTTGTGCGTTCTCCGGCATTTCAACTGCGGGCATGCGCCAAGTTACAGGAAGTGAAGAGCCCGCAAGCAGGGGAAACTTCATCTGTCGCGAAGTATCCACCATCTCTTTGGCCCATTCCCAATTCCAAGAAAGGTGTTTGTCATTGAAAATCGGAGTGGTTGAACCATCTTTCTTGAATACCTCGACCACCTTCTGAAAGAATTCGTATCGGGGATATTTCTTCTGTCCAAGTTCGTTGTCAGGATAAGTGCCATGCTCCCCGATGATGAGCACTGCATCGACAGCAAGTTTATCGGTGCCACAGCGCAGAGCTTCAGCAATGGTGGGATAGATTTTGAAATTAGATTCAAGGGCCCTAGCTTTACTAAGATCACCTGCAGGAACTTGGTCCACATAGGCAGAGACAACATCAATTGCAGGGTAATGCCATTTACCTTTTACCGGGTATCCGCCAAGAAAGCGTTCGCCCATATGCCAAGCATGAGAACGAAAGCGCCATTCGGTCGTGATGATTGCAAGCTTCTTTTTTTGTTTAGGATCACCTTGAGCCATAAGGCTGGGAGAAAGAGCGATACTTGAAAGCATTGCGCCGAGATAATTTCTTCGTGAGATCATGTTTAAATCCCGTGGATTTAGGGGTAAAGCAACTGGCATGCAATCCCAAACTAACCAAGATTGAATCAATACACAAGAATTGCTTATCCTGTTGACTATAAAATAAGGGTATAATTAGTGAGTAAGAAGTAGTGAATCTGATTGGGATTGAATCCACAACTACCATCAAGCTTCATCTTTTTCTCAAATTTCACTTCCATTAACCTTTCCCGTCATTCAAACTAAGCCTATTACTTCACCCCCGGAGAACTTCATGCTAAAGCACATTCTTGCATCCTTTGTTTTCACTCTAATTTTAACCTCTAGCACTTTTGCCTCCGAGCTTCGCATCTTTTTTGTCGATGTCGAAGGTGGCGCTGCTACTCTTATCATCACTCCTGCGGGAGAATCCCTTCTCATCGATTGTGGCAACCCAGGCAAACGCGATGCTGAACGCATCCACAAAGTTGCTACCGAAAAAGCAGGCCTCAAAGCCATCGATCATTTGTTCATCACCCATTGGCATCTTGACCACTACGGCGGTGCAGAACGCTTGCGTGCGCTGATGCCTATCCACCATTTCTGGGATCGTGGCATTCCTGAATCTTTTCCTGAAGATGCGAAGAATTTCCCGATGCTCATTGAGGCATATAAAGCAGCAGGTGGTAATAAATCTAAAACCCTAAAAGCTGGTGATGAAGTTCCTCTTAAACAATTAGAAGGTGCTCCGAAGGTAAAATTAAGTATTTTGAGTGCCAGCGGGCAAGTAGTGAAAGATAAACCAGGCGCTCCTGAAAACCCGATAGCAAAGCAACATCAACCCCGCCCTGAAGATCCTTCTGATAATGCTAAGAGTTTAGGATTCTTACTACAGTTTGGCGATTGGAAGTTCCTCGATCTAGGCGACCTTACTTGGAATGTCGAATACAAGCTGGTTCATCCTACAGACAAGATCGGCAAAATAGATGTGTACCAAACGACCCATCATGGATTAGAGATTAGCAATAACCCGGTAGTTATCAACACGGTTGAGCCCCGGGTTGCGATTTTCAACAACGGTTCTAAAAAAGGTTGCCATCCGCAGGTTACGGGGACGCTAAGGCGTGTACCGGGATTAGAAGCAATTTTTCAGGTTCATCGCAATGTAAATGCAGGCCCAGGGGAAAACACCGAACCTAGCTTTATAGCAAATGAAGGCGAAGATTGCTCTGCGGAAACAGTTGTAGTACGAGTTGGAAAAGATGCAAAAACCTACAGCGTGCAAGCTGGCAAGAACAAAGCCAAGGACTTTAAAACCCGTTAAAAATTAATCCACAAACGATAATAATTAACCACTCAAACAATATTGAAACTGAGGGGTTTAAGTCGAACAGGTAAAATGGAACTGTATAAGTCTTGACTTGAGGTATAAATACCTTTAATTTAATGTAATTGAGATTCTACAAATTAGAAGAAAGGCGAGGTTTTTATGCCCAGTTTAAACCAGCGCAAAGGATTTACGCTTGTTGAGCTTTTAGTCGTAATTGCAATCATTGCGATTCTAGTTGGTTTACTACTTCCCGCAGTTCAAAAAGTGCGCGAAGCTGCAAATCGTATGATGTGCATGAATAATCTTAAACAGCTAGCTTTAGCTGTACACAATTACGAAACTTCAAATGAAATGATGCCCCGGTATCATGACCCAGACCCGCAACGAAGTAG
>CAMDHK010000261.1 GCA_945897965.1 Candidatus Kuenenia stuttgartensis
GCTAAAGTCTCCTGCAGAAATATCAGGCGCGATGGTAACAAACATTTCGAACTTGGTGAAAAAGACAAAACCATGACCGAAGATGAATGCACCAATGGCAAAACTGAAGTCCAAGGTATCCTGAAAAAATACGAAGACAAAGTGGGCGAGTTTGCAGACAAGAAAACCAAGGAAATCTTGGAACAGTAATCTCAAACGCTTAAGTTTTTTAGTCTTTACCCCTTGCCCCGCTGGTTTTCATCGGGGCATAGTTTTTACTAAAGACAATCCCAATGCGCACGATTCAAGAAATCCAAACCCTATTTCCTTCCTGCGCAACTAAAGGGCTTTCGTCTGATGAAGTGAACCTCAGTCGATCAACCTTTGGTAAAAATCTCCTTACCCCAATTCTTACTGAATCAATCTGGCTGAAGTTTCTGGGGAAATTTGACGACGCAATCATTCGAATTCTACTTGTAGCAGCTATTCTTTCCTTTTTCATCGAACTCTTTCAGGCTAACTCTTCTTCGTATGCTTTTGCTGGGCTTGCATTACTTGCATTGATTCTGATCCCCGGGTTTTTAAGCCCCGCTTTAAGGCCCCTCATGCCTGCAAGCCTTGCTTTCTTTTCCTTCCCCCTATTCTTCTTAGGAATAGCGGCAGGCCATCCGTCCTACGAAGGATTAGCGGTTATGATTGCTGTAATTCTCGCAACAGGCGTTGCGTTTTTAAGCGAGTGGAAAAGCAGCAAAGAATTCGAAAAACTTAACGCCGCCAAAGAACAAATTCAAGCTAAAACCATCCGCTCCGGTTCTGTCAAAAAACTTTCCATGGAAGAGTTAGTAGTTGGAGATCTCATCCTTCTTGAAATGGGAGATGAACTCCCTGCAGATGGCAGAATCATAACTTCTGAAAATCTTTCCATCGATCAATCTTTACTCACGGGTGAATCCGAACCTGTAGAAAAACACCTGATCTCAGCCAATCAATTCACCGATGGAACTGAAAATCCATCCTGCCTTTTTCGGGGCACCCAAGTCCTTGAGGGTAGCTCATCTTTCTTAATCACCGAGGTGGGTGATGATAGCATGATAGGCCAGATCGCCAGAAAGCTTGGCATTTCTGACGACAACCAAAATAGTCAAAATGAAAGATTACTCAAACGCTTTTCCCCCCACCAAGAAACAACTCCCCTTCAGGAAAAATTAAGCGTTCTTGCTAACAGGATCAGTCAGGGTGGCTACATCGCAGCAATAATGATTTTCCTAGCAATGCTAGCCAGAGGCATATTCTTTGTAACACCTGCCGAGGTGTTCATTCCAAACTCCATGCCCGAACTTCTCCAAGTAACACAGGCACTAGTGGGCTATTTTCTTTACATGGTAATCATAATCGTGGTTGCAGTCCCCGAGGGCCTGCCCATGAGCGTGACCATTTCATTAGCCCTAGCTATGCAGAAAATGACCAGGGCCAATTCATTAGTCAGGCAACTTGTAGCATGCGAAACAATTGGCTCTGCAACGGTAATATGCTCGGATAAAACAGGCACGATGACTCAAAACAAAATGACTGCGTGCAGGGTCATCACCAAAAATTCAGTTCTAGAAAAATCCGATCCCAACTGGACGAACCTTACATTAAAAAACATCGAATCCCCCAAAACCCCGATTGAATGGTTAGCCTTTAATGCCGCGGTTAACTCCACTGCACATCTAGAAGAAAAAGAAGGAAAGCTTGTAAGCGTTGGAAATTCCACCGAGGGCGCCCTTCTGTTATGGCTTAAAGAAAACAAGAAAGATTATGCAGCAATAAGAGCCAACTCCACCATCAAGCATAAAGGTCTTTTTTCACCCGAACGAAAAACCATGTCGACCACCATCAATCATGGTTCAGAAGAAATCACACTGGTTAAAGGTGCGCCCGAAATAATCATTGCCTCATGCAAATCTATGATGCAGCAAGATGGCACCATTCAAAACCTTGATGCAATCGACCTCGGAAACATCCGCCAAGCGATGGAGCAAGCAGCCTCGCAAGCCATGCGTGTTCTTGGTTTCGCAATCAAACAAAAAACAACCGATAGCGATGATGCGCTTACCTTATGCGGATTTATTTGCATCCAAGACCCGTTAAGGCCTGAAGTTCGGAATGCAATTGCGGATTGCAAAAGCGCAGGAATCCAAGTAATCATGATCACGGGAGATAACCCGATCACTGCCAACGCAATTGGCGTAGAAGCAGGCCTCGCAATCGAAGGGAAAACCGAATTAATTACAAGCGACATGCTGGCCCAAATGACGGATGAACAAGTAAAAGAACACCTACCAAAACTCACCATCCTTGCACGCGCAAAGCCTCTCGACAAATACCGGATTGTTAAATTGCTTCAGGAAATGCAACATGTGGTTGCTGTAACAGGAGATGGGACCAACGATGCTCCTGCGCTGAAAAAAGCCGATGTGGGGCTTTCCATGGGTATCACAGGAACCGAAGTCGCGAAGGAAGCAAGCAAGATTGTTTTGCTGGACGATTCGTTTTCGACAATTGTAAAAGCCGTGCTATGGGGCCGTGCGCTTTATGAAAACATCCAGCGGTTTCTCCAATTTCAGTTGACCATAAACCTGAGTGCATTGGTGATAGCATTCCTTGGCCCATTTATCGGCGTAAGGCCGCCATTCACTGTATTACAGTTACTTTGGATCAATGTGATCATGGATAGTTTTGCAGCGATCGCACTTTGCTCCGAAGAACCTCGCAAGGGCCTTTTGCTCCAAAAACCTAAAATGCGCTCTGAAAGTATCATCACCAAAACCATGGCGTGGGAAATAGTCTCCACAGCGTTTTTCTTTGTCATCGCAATGGTTGCTCTCCTGTTGGGAATGAAAAACTATGGTTGGTTTTCTGGCGGGATGGATCAGAATACCGAGTGGGAGTTCAGCCCTCTTAACGCACATCAGGTTTCCATTTTCTTCACCACCTATGTCGTATTCCAAGTCTGGAACATTATTAATTGCAGGTCTTTATCTGCATACGAAAGTGGCTTAAAGGGGGTTTTCAGCAACCCAACCTTCCTCGCAGTCATGCTTCTTATTCTTCTGGGGCAGATCGTTATTATTCAAACAGGTGGATCTATTTTCAAAGTGCAACCTCTAGGGCTTTTAGATTGGCTGATCATCCTTGCAGCAACTTCTGTGGTTATCATCAAAGCAGAGGTATTCAGATTTTTCCGACGGAATCGTAAAATTAAATCCCATGCCTAACACTCTGAAAGCACCGACATGGACAAAACTAAATTGCAGGAAAATGCAGCGAAACTAGGGATAGGAAAATACTCCCGTCATGTGCTTTTGTGCACCGGGCCTTCCTGCTGTACGGAAAAAGAGGGCCTCGAAGCTTGGGAGGAACTTAAAAAACAAATCAAGGAACAAGGCCTGACTTCGGGTGACAACGCCTGCTATCGAACCAAAGTTGGATGTTTACGCTTGTGCGAGTCTGGGCCCATCGCTACCGTTTACCCTGAAGGCATCTGGTACGCTAATATGTCTAAATCAAATATTGGAGCTTTTGTAAAAAACCATCTTGTAGATGGCGTGCCTCTGGAGGATTTGATGATTACCAAAAACCCATTGCCAAAGGATCAAGCCTCTTCCAATGAATCCTGAAAACCACGGACTTCCCGCGTACCAAGCGATGTGATCCGGTAACAACCCACAAACTTTTCTACACTTTCCAATTGTTCTGCATAGCCGCTATTTTGTTCGATCCAACCATGCGCAATAAGCATTCCATGGAGATGGGTGAGCTCTTTTTGCTCGACCCCGGAAACCTCCATCACCCGAGGCAGCCATTGCTGACGCTCTTCGGGCAATTCCTTGAAATACTTAATAAGCAGTTGTTTGAGATTATCCATGGGTATACGGTTCGTTTCCAATTCGTTGAACAATACTGAACAACATTTGTGTGAAACAAAAGCATTACTAAATAATCAATCGGTAAATAAAAGAGGCAGCCATAAGAAGTGGCTTGAATTTGAAAGGTTTAAAAAAGGTATATTGTTCAAATCCAACAATGAAGGCGAGAAAATCAAACAGGCAAAGTTTACAGGCAGAACCGGTTGTAAGGGTGATACCTGTAAAGCGTGAGTTAAACCGCTCCGCGGGATATTTTTACCCCTTCAACAGTGATGAAATAGCGGGAAAGATGATTGGCAAATTCCCACGCTGGAATCGGTGATTCTTTACGTAAATGACTCAAAAATTGCCTTGTTATCATGCCAAAGTGAGATTCATGGCCTGTTCTCAACTTCTTGGGAATACTCAATTGGAATTCCCCTTCATGCCGAATTAATCCCAATCCTACATATTTTTGGGAAAGATCCCTCACCTTAGCTTCAAGTAAAAACTGCAATTGCTCCATGGAGTGCGATACAGGCTTTACAAATATCTCAGATTCAAAATTCGTTGCCTCGTTCTGCCTGAGTTCAATTCTGGCTTTTTCACCCCGAGTAATTGCACTATAGGTATCAAGCCCATCAGGCCCTGCCATAAAATCCCAACGGGTATCCACATGGATGTTGAGGCCATGAATTTCATAATCAACCGTGTTGTTTCCAAAATAAGTTAGGCAATCCCCTTCAACATAATCATCAAGGCTTGCGGGGTACTTTTCCTGCCCAGTTGCAGCCTGAAACTGTGACAGATCAAGAATCGTGGGCCAGCGTGTTGCACTTTTTATGCGAATATCGTTTTTATGGCATATCCCCTTATCGGGAAATAACAGCCACATGGAAAGATCCACTAGATGAATCCCGACATCTGTAAGCCCCTCGCCCTGCTCTGCAATATCAAAGAAAGAAACCGGCCTACGCAACTGCAAGCCGTTAACTTTCTTGCATAGGGAATGGCTACTACGAAGCGAGAGAGCTGGCCTACCAGTCTTTAAAAACGGGCCCATGATTTCAAAAGAGTTACTTAACTCCCTTTGCAGCATAGAAACCACTTCCCATCTTTCAGTCATAATGTCCATCATGACCAGATTTTTTTCCTGCGCAACCTGCAAGGCTTTTTCTAAAATCGGAAAATCCACTGCCTCAATGACCCAGGGTTTATCCGCAAGCACATGAAAACCGTTTTCCAGACAGGCAAGAATAGTTTTAATCTTACTGCGATTATGGCCCGCAATGATTACCGCCTCGCCCATTTTTTCTTTGATCATCCGTTCAAGGGAATCAGGGCCAGTATGAACTTCCAATTTCCAATTGCTCGGGTTATCCGCCCTCTGGTTAAACCCTGATACCAAAGTCAAATGATTAAGCAGCACTTGATCCAACTCAGAATAAACATGAATGGTTGAAGAAACCCCGTCCAAAGATTCTTTCAAAACAAGAGCGGAATGGAAGTGCCCTGGATCCACCTGAACAAAAGTATTGAGTTTATTTGTCATTAAATCTCTGATTTTCAAGCAAGTAACTTCTGAACCACTTCGCCATGAACATCTGTTAGGCGAAAATTCCTACCCTGAAACTTGTATGTTAATTTCAAGTGATCGATTCCGAGCAAATGCAAAATGGTGGCATGAAGATCATGCACATGCACCCGGTCTTCAACAGGAGAAAAGCCAAAATC
>CAMDHK010000262.1 GCA_945897965.1 Candidatus Kuenenia stuttgartensis
AACCGCCATAGAAAATATCCGTGCAGGCGGTTTGTTCCAAAGCAAGGTAAGCAATATGCACGCCATAACAAATCCGACACCCCGAAGAAGAGCTTTTTCCCACCCTAGCAATTCAAATTGCTTAGTGAAACCCGCACAAAAAAGGTTGATGGTTATAGCAGAAACCACCCCCACGGAATAGAGACCTGCTAAATCCTCTAAATTAGAAAAAACCATCAAAATTATTGATGGAATTAACATGGCTACTCCAAGTGCATACCCGGGAACACCATGTTTATTCAACCTGCACAGAATCGAAGGGGCTTCCCCATCACGGCCCATCATGTATTGAATAGCCACTAGATCGATGATCGCTGTATTGACAGCCGATAGCAGTAATGCCCCAAAAACAAAAGAGCCTATCAAGCTAAAAGTGGGGCCAACATAATTAAGAGCAAGAATGTTCATCATATCATCTGTGCCAAGATAATGCCCCTCAACATCAATGAGCTTGGAATCAGGCAATGCATTCATAGCGGCCGTCAAAACAAGATTAAGTAACACCACCTCAAAAAGCACAGGCAAAATAGCTAGCCGAGAAGTCTGCCTCACGGTTAGAACCATGACACCCGTCATGTTGGCAATTGCCTCAATACCAGACAAGGCAAGTACAACCTCGGTAAATGCAACCCATGCGTCTCCCCATGCCGCAAGGCTGTAACGCTCGCGTACAGGAAAATCGATTTTCATGTGATGCAAATGAGGGAGCGAAAAAATCCCGATGATCATGGTTAAAACTACCGTCACCAACGCAATCACTAACGCAATACGCCCCATACCACGAGGCCCAAACCAATTAAGTCCACCGATCAACCCGATCGCAACAAGCGTACACATTAAATCGATGCGAACGCCCCACAACTCACCGCCGATTCCTATATAGCGAAATGCATCCAGGCAACTCATCGATGCTGTAACCGTATAATCCGCACAAAGCATCAACCCACCAATCACCGCAAGTGCCCTGCTGCTATGCTTGGCAGAAGAATAAACGCCACCGCCATCAGGATATTTTCTACAGATGATCAAATAGCAAGCACCGACTAACATCAGAATGATGTTGACACAAAAAATATGAATAAAGGAAGCATGGCGAGAAAAGTAGAACGCTAGACCTAAAACATATAGCCTACTGGTACCCAGATCGCCAAAAAGCATGGGGCCTGCATGGTACCAATGAAGTTCACGGGGCCTGTTAGATCCAATTTCACCCATTATAACATCTTGCCGATCCACTGATTACAGTTGATTATAATTTCTTACGTTTCAATTTTAGGAACAATTCATCCTAGAGCAAAAGATTTTCACGGTGTAATGCCATCGCAAAGCATTCTTCGGAAACCCGCATGACCAAAGTAAACCTTATTTAATGCATGGTATACAAAAAGGACTTAGCTTAAAATAAAAATTACAGATGCTAGAAATTAAATTGTAAAGTAATGACTAGTATAAAAGAGTCAAACTACTTAGCTGCTCCAACAATTGTTGTGGCGTTTCAATCGAAATAGTTTGGTAACAAAACATGAAGCCACGACTCTATCTTGAAACTACAATTCCAAGTTACCTTACATCTCGGCCTAGTAAAGATTTGATTGTTTCCGCCCATCAACAGATTACAAGGGAGTGGTGGCGTATAAGGCGTGATGCATTTGAAATCTACACATCGCAATTCGTGACGGATGAGGCTGGGGCAGGAGATAAAAAGGCGGCACAAAAGCGGCTAGAATTACTGCTGCCTTTTTCGTTATTAAATGTCATGGAATCTGTTTTGCAACTCGCATCAGCATTTCTTGAAACGGGAATTATTCCAGAAAAAGCGGCCCGGGATACAGCACACATTGCCATTGCCGCAGTTTATGGTATAGAATACCTTTTGACATGGAATTGTACGCATATTGCCAATGCGATGATATCAAAGAAAGTGCAAAAAATTTGCGAACAAAACGGATTTTTATGTCCGGTAATATGCACACCAGAAGAATTAATGGAGAATTATTAATGACTCCCGATCCAATTGTCGAGGAAGTCCGAACCATCCGCGAGCAGCTAGCTGCCCAATTCCACTTTGATATTCGCAGAATCATAGAAGACACACAAAGGCGACAGGCGTTATCCAATAATAAAATTGTTTCTTTTGAACGGCCCAAAATCACCTTGCATCAAACCGACGAAAACAAAACATCCCCCTAAAAGCATTAATATACCCAGTTTTAACCCCTAAAAATCAAGCGACAGAAGAACTAAAATACCATTAAGAAATAGGCAGCAACCACTTTGGCAGACCAATTCCAACAACCATTAATTTCCCAAGATAGGCTTGCGCTTCAGGATTTTGAAACCCCGTCTTAGGCGTAACCATCGTGGCGGTGATGTTTGCTTTGATTGTTGGATCCGAGGCAATGCCTGTATCCGCATCTAACCCCGAGGGCAAATCCACCGCAAGAACTTTTACCCCCGATTCATTAATCTGCCTTACAACAATATCTAAAGGGCTTCTTAAAACCCCCTTCTGCCCCGTACCAACCAAGGCATCCACAACCCAACCTGCATCTTTAAAAATGCTTTTCAGATCTTCTGCACTGGGGGAAATTAAAACCTTCATCGGAATATCTGAGTGAGCAATAATTGCATGATTCATGCAAGCATCACCCATCAGTTTTTTGGGATCTGCAAAAAGCAAAACCTGAACATCAATCCCCGCTGCGTTCAGATGGCGGGCGATGACAAAACCATCCCCGCCATTATTACCCCTGCCACAGCAAATCACCACTTTCCCTTTTGGATTCTCTGCAAGGAGAATTTCTGCAATGCCCCTGCCTGCATTTTCCATGAGAACAATCCCCATGATATGTCCCTGACTCTTGGCGAGCCAATCCACATTCCGGGATTCTTCAGCACTTAAATAACGCATGGGCATACTCCGTGAAGTTATCTACTGATACGAAGACCGCCACCTTTAAGAAGCGCTTCAACTTCTTCAGGGCGAACCCAGGCAAAATCGCCGGGAATCGAATGTTTGATCGCACTGGTTGCAACGCCCCAATCCAGGGCATTTTGCACATCGCCACCCAGCAACCCATGAATCAAACCCGCAGCGAAGGAATCGCCCGCACCTAATCTATCTACTATCTCTACCTCATAAGTACGAGTTTTGTAGACCTTGCCTTTTTGATACGCCATTCCCGTCCAGGTATTGCGCCATACCAATGGGTTTTCCCGCAGGGTGATCGCAACGATATCGAGTTTGAATTTGTCTGCAACCTTTGCTGCAACTTCTTCGTAGTTGGATCCAGTGATGCCAAACACTTTCTCAACATCCTCTTCGGTGGTGATAAGCACATCGCAATATTGCATCAAATCAGAAAGGCAATTACCCGCTTCGGTAGTGGTCCAAAGCTTGACCCGGTAATTCAAATCCATGCTGGTTTTCACACCAGCGGCTTTTGCAGCCATCATGGCTTCGCGTGTAGCCGCAGCACTAGATGCGCTTAACGCTGGGGTTATCCCGGTAACATGAAACCATTTAGAACCTTCAAAAACCTTGGCCCAAGGAACCATGCCGGGCTGAACTGCTGCAATGGCAGAACCTTTGCGATCATAAATAACGCTGCTAGCGCGAGGGGCCGCACCAAACTCTAAAAAGTAAAGCCCTAGCCGTTCATCCTTGGAATACATTACGTGGCTGGTATCCACACCCGCTTCACGAGCATGATTTGCAACCAACCGACCAAGTGGATTATCAGGCAGGCGGGATATCCATGAGGCACTATGGCCCAAACGCGAAACCGCAACAGCGGTGTTCAACTCTGCGCCGCCAACTTGTAAATCTAAACTTTTAGCCTGCTCAATCCTGCGAAATCCAGGAGGAGACAGCCTGATCATCGCTTCGCCAAAAGTGATCACTTCAAACGCCATGATTATTTCCCTTTCAAGGTGGAGTTACGAAAATTCTTAACAATTTCGACATACTTGGAAGCAAGCTCGCGGATGCGATCAAAGTTTTTCTCTGCCACAGCTTTGGGCTCAACCAACTGGCTTCCAATCCCAAGGCAGCATGCGCCTGCTTCTAAAAATTTCTGCGCAGTATTGAGGTCAACACCCCCCGTTGGCATCATGCGAACCTGTGGAAGAGGGCCGCGTACCGCCTTAAAAAACATGGGCCCCAGCACATCTGCAGGAAACACTTTGCAAACATCAGCACCAGCTTCCCATGCTGCCATGATTTCCGTCGGAGAAAATACGCCAGGCATGATCGCCTTGTCATAGCGCCTGCACATCTTAATCAAATCCAAATTCAGCACGGGAGATACCAGATATTCAGCCCCTGCAAGAATTGCAGCACGCCCAGTTTCCGTATCAAGGATTGTTCCAGCACCCAGCATTATGCGATCGCCCAAAGCATGGCGAACCTGCTTAATAACATCAAGAGCATGCGGCACAGTCATGGTGATTTCAATAACTGTAACGCCACCATCCACCAGCGCCCGGGCAACCTCTACAAGCTGCTGACTGTCATGCGAACGAACAATCGCAACGATTCCCGTCTCAAGAACCTGTTTTACACATGCATCACGACTCATTACAATTCTCCCTGGATGAAAATATTCATCAAGCTATTGTGATATATATTTAAAGAAGAGCAATAAAAGAATCTATCTTCGTTCGAAAAGAGACTGGGTTTTTACAATCGTAAACTCAGCAGGAAAGGTATGAAATGTATTCGTAACAATACAACCAGGGCGGGCATCTGCAGTAATAAATCCAAGAGGGGGTAGAGAAAAACGATGGGTGTTTTTAAAATGATGAATCAATCCCCGCTTGACACCATCCTGCAAAATCTCATTGTGAATCTTCAGAAAAATATCAGGCGCAAGCGTTTCTACATGAAAACACATTTCATAATGGATGTTGTTGACACAAGTCAACCTCTTGGAAAGCCCCTGCTTAAGCTTGAAACCCATAAGGCGCTTAGCTTCAGGAAGCAATTGAGTTGATGAAGCCGCAATTTCCGTCAGAGTTAATTCAGGATGATCGAAGGTAATTTGATGGCCCGTGGTGGTGATGTCCACACGAAGTTTGTAATTCTCACGCTCGACCGTTTTAGTCGCAAGAATCTCAAATAACTCCGGGTGTAAATGCCTGCCATATACTTGGAACACCAAGTCTTGCACAGGCGGCCTCGATTCCAACATCATAACCTTTTCGTCCCCTATTTAATGATCGTGTTTAACTAGTATAGTCATTATAAAGAAGGTTCACAACCTTAGTCGTAATCAACTTTAATCGAAGGCAGTTCCAACGGAATTCATTTTTATTCCCAAACATGAAAACTGCGGTATTTTTGCGGATATTAGCCTATTAAAAGAAAAAGGGCGGCCAGAGTTTTGCAACCACTGAACGCCCCATAGAAATCGTCAATCAATTACTTTTTCTTCCAAACATGGATGAATTCGCCTGTACCAGACTTCGTGCTGAAAGCCTTAGGGCGTTCTTTTCCAGGTGGAGCGAAGCAAACGGTCCAAACATCTTTTTCGATTTTATAAATACCCA
>CAMDHK010000263.1 GCA_945897965.1 Candidatus Kuenenia stuttgartensis
GGAACATTCGTATTGCCTTGATTGAATTATGTGGTTATATCCCGCCCCCTGATCAAGTTCGTTTTAAGTATCAGGAGTTAAATCATGATGGATAAGAAAGCAAGATTGGGCCGTGGGCTAGACGCTCTTATTAATTCAGGCAATGAAGGATATACCACCGGTACTTCGTCAAATGTAGTACCTGTGGATTCGATTGAAACCAATCCTAACCAACCCCGAAAAACCTTCGACCCAGATCAACTTGCATCCCTCGAAGAAAGCATTCGCAATCATGGCGTTTTGCAACCTTTGGTCGTCAGGCAGGTCGATGGGAAATATCAGCTTATTGCAGGTGAACGAAGGCTTCGAGCTTCCCGTGCTGCAGGCCTTGTTTCCGTTCCTGTGCATGTCGTCGAATTTAATGACCAGGAAGTCGTTGAAGCCGCACTCGTGGAAAACATCCATAGGTCGGATTTAAACCCAATCGAAAAAGCACAGGGCTTTAAAGAATACCTCGATCGCTATCAGGTCACCCACGATCAACTTGCAAAAAGATTAGGAATGGCTCGCACCACCATCACTAACCTCGTTGCATTACTAGAGCTTGCAACCGAAGTTCAGGAAGCTATTCGAGTGTGCCAGATTACCACAGGCCATGCCAAGGTTTTGAAGGGCGTCACCGATAAAGCCAGACAGATTCAAATCTGCAAGGAAATCATCGCCAAGGGCCTTTCTGTTCATGCCACCGAATCCCTTACCAGACAGCTTCCTACAGAACCTTCAGATGCCTCGGTGAATTACACCGCAGATCTGGGCGAGGAAAAAGCAGATCACAAGACTAATCATGTTCGCTTGGTGGAAGAGGAATTGTGCCAGAAGATCGGTATGCGCCTCGAAATCAAAGTGAAAGCAAAAGAGCGTGGGCAAATTGTTTTACCTTTCGATAACAATGACGAATTCGAAAAACTTTGCGAGTTTTTCAAACGCTAACCTAGGGGTCCTGTCTCAGGATTCTTCGGGTTCAAAAAAGGGAGCTACACGCATAGCTCCCTTTTTTATTTCACTTGCGCCTCTTCCTATTTTGACTTCAAAAGGTTGACAACCTGTAAGAAACCCGAGTTTTTTGCACTTTACAACCCTTTGCTTGACTGGGAGTTCTGGCTTGTTCAGGTAAAGTTTTGAACTGATTTCATATTCCTTCCAGATCGAGGTTTCCATTCTGCCCAAAGATTGGTAAAACATCTATACACGGGGTGTAGCTCAGCTTGGCTAGAGCGCTTGGTTTGGGACCAAGAAGTCGCAGGTTCGAATCCTGTCTCCCCGACTCTTTCAACTTAAGCTCTGCTTTTTTTAAGAAGCAGAGCTTTTTTTATTCTTCTTTAGCTCTCCCCTTATCCTTGCTTCTTTCAAGTTTTCTCTTATCAACCTGCTTAAGGTAGTGTAAGTTAATTCTCTACTGCTTAATAACTAATCACCTTTAAGGTACTTTATATTATGTTGAACAACATCTCACGCAGAACCGCACTTGAAACTCTGGGCGTCACACTTGCTGCAGGAACCATTCTTCATGCAGCACCCTCCGAAACGATTCGCATCGGTTGCATAGGAACAGGTGGCAGATGCAGAACCCTAATGAAATCTCTTCTCACCATTCCAAACACCAGCATCGTTGCAATTTCCGATATCCGCCAAGATGCCCTCGCTTTAGCCAAAGCGATGACTGGCGATAAAGTCGCAATGTTTTCTGATTACCGCAAACTCCTCGAAGATAAAAATATCGATGCTGTTTTGATAGGCTCACCCGATCACTGGCATGTCCCTATGACCATTGATGCGGTTGCTGCGGGCAAGGATGTCTATGTTGAAAAGCCTTTGACGCATAGTTTGGAAGAGGGCGAAAAGGTTATCCAAGCGGTAAGGAAATCCAAACAGGTGGTTCAAATCGGAACCCAGCAGCGCAGCATGGAACATATCAAAAAAGCCAAGGAAGCTGTCGCAGCGGGGAAGATTGGCAAAGTCTATCGAGTGCACATGAGTTGGAACAGAAATTCAGACCGGGTCAAAAAAGGTGACCCCACCACCAATGCCTCTAATGTTAACTGGAAAGCCTTTTTAGGCAATGTTGCGGACCAGCCTTTTGATGATTACAAAATGCGAAACTGGCGCTGGTTCTGGGACTTCGGCGGGGGCATCTTTACTGATCTCATGGTTCATTGGGTTGATGTTGCCCATTGGGTTTTGAACCTCGAATCACCTATATCCGCTGCTAGCCTTGGAACCATGGTCAATGCCAAGGGCATCTGGGAAACTCCTGATATGGTTCAAACAATCATGGAATACAAAGACGGTATTCAAATGTTTTTTGAAGGGGGTTTCTCGAATGCAAATCATGGCGCAAGAATCGAGTTCATGGGAACCGAGGGCACTATTTATGTTGATCGTGGATGCTTCCAAATCATCCCAGATTGGAACCGAAAAATAAAAGCCGAAGAGTTAATCCTTGGCGTGGGCAGGCGTGGTGCTGATTTCTACGACAAGCCAGATGGCGAAAAACTCCACCTCGAAGATTGGGTCAGCGCTATGCGATCGCGAAAAGATCCAAGCACTCCTGTAGAGGCAGGCGTTCACGCTGCTGCTGCTGCTCATCTTGCCAACAAGGCATTGCGTTCAGGCAAAGTTGCAACAGTTTAAGTATAAAGGGTTAAACGCTGCTGCATCAAACAAGGTAGAGTTGCAGCAGCACTATTAGCATTAGCCCAACGCTTATCACTGCGTTGACATTAAAAAAAGCTTGGTTCACTTTGGAGAGATCTTTTTCGCTCACCAAGGCATGCTGATATAGCACCAGGCAAGAAACGAACCCAACGCCTGCTAAATAAATCGCCCCAAGTGGAGGCGATGCCAACCAGTAAAATCCTAGCAAGAAACCCAACATCACAAGATGACAAACGAAGGCTACCCTGAGGGTATTACGAATTCCAATTTTTGCAGGAATACTAAATAGCCCCTTCGACTTATCGAAATCTTCATCTTGGCATGCATAAAGCATGTCAAACCCCGAAACCCAGAAAAATACCGCACCTGTTAACATGAGAGGGATGGGGGATTCGGGCCATGCCATTCCTCGGATTGCAACCCAAGCTCCTAAAGGCGAGAGTGCCAGTGCGAGCCCTAGCCAGAAATGGCAAAAAGCGGTAAATCGCTTGGCATAAGAGTAAGATAGCAAGAACAACAAAACAGGCAGGCCAAATACTAGAGGCCAGATATTATTTACGAGCAGAAACAAGCTACAAGAAGCCAAAAAAGCAATGGAAGTAAGCAGTACAAAAGCAATAACCTGAGTTTTTTTCAGCAATCCTGCAGGGATGTGCCTTAAAGCTGTTCTAGGGTTTTCTGCATCGTAAGTACTGTCTATTAAACGATTAAAGGCCATTGCAGCACTTCGGGCAGTAACCATGCAAGCAACAATCCCTAAAAGTTGGACCCAATGGAAGCTATCCGTCATTTTCCAAGCCAGAAGTGCAGAAATAAGTGCAAAAGGCAGAGCAAAAAGAGTGTGCTGAAGTTTAATCAAATCCACAAAATACATCAGAGTTTTTTGCATTACCATACTCCATCCTTCAGTTTCAAAACCGGACTTATTATCAATCCTCAACAATTATGTCGCTTTTTTTCATGGATTACGCTTGCCTATCGACCCAATTCCCATGAAAATAGCCTAGTGTACTTGAGTGCTTGATTCGTCTTTGTATTCATTTGACACACCAAACGGTAAGCCGGAGTAACTCTCAGGGCTTTAAAAGTGATAACTCCTTAAAAAGTTAATTCACTGAAAATGTAGGTAACCGGCCTGCATTTACTTCCGGGTGGGGTTATTCCCACTCTTTTTTTTTATATGCGGTTTAAACGATTTTTGCGGAGAGTTAGGATGAATGGCCAGGATCTTATTCGAGGCGTTGATTTGCTTAACAGGGAAAAAAACATTCCTCGTGAGCTGATATTCTCTAGCATTGAAAAAGCTTTGCGTCTTGCCATTACCAAATGGCAAATCACCAACCTAGCCTCAGCAAAACCAAAAAAAGCTAAGAAAAAAGAAAAGATCGAAGTCCTTCTCGATGCGAACGGCTTGCCACCAATGGCTGAAGTCGATCCAGATGAAATCAAAGAAGAAGATATTCATGTAAGCATCGATAGGCAAAATGGCACCATTAGCGCCCGCTACAAAGACGAAATATTATCACCCGAAACAGTGGGTAGAATTGCTGCACAATCTGCAAAGCAGCTTATGATTCAAAACTTTAGAGAAGCAGAAAGCGAACAGGTTTTTAACGAGTATAATGCGCAAAAGGGTGATCAGTTACAAGGTCAGGTAACGCGCCTAGAAAAAGGTGCTGCCACCATTTCCTTGGGCAAGGTTGAAGCACTTTTGCCCCGTAGCGAACAAATACCTGGTGAAACTCACCATGTTGGCGAACGAGTCAAAGCGGTTATTCTTGAAGTTCGCAGAGTCGGGCACCGAGTTCGAATCGTGCTTTCCAGAACTCATCCTGATTTTGTACGCAGGTTATTCGAAAACGAAATCCCAGAAATCAGCGATCGCACCATCGAAATCAAAGCTGTCTCCCGTGAAGCGGGTTATCGCAGCAAAGTTGCTGTTTCCAGCATCGATACAAAAGTCGACTGCGTAGGTGCTTGTGTTGGCGTTCGCGGCAGCAGAATTAAAAACATTGTGGATGAACTAGGTGGCGAAAGAATTGATATCGTTCGTTGGAACGATTCGTTGCAAGTTCTTATCCCTTATGCACTGCAACCTGCTGTTGTCGAAGAAGTCTTCCTTTATCCTAAATTAGGCCGGGCGATTGTGCTTGTTAAAGATGATCAGCTTTCGCTTGCAATCGGAAGACGAGGCCAGAATGTAAGGCTTGCTTCCAAATTAGTAGGCTGGGATATTGATATCATGACCCATGATGAACTGAATGTTGTCATCGAAAAGGCTGAAGGCTGGTTTAGCTTGCTGCCTAATGTTACTTCCGAAATGGTGGAAGGATTTATCGAAGAAGGTTTCCTTTCCTACGAAGATATCACTTACATGGAACCCGCCCAGTTGGCGGAAATGACTGGCTTAACCGAAGGGCAGGCTGAAGATTTGGTTGCTTTTGCTGAAGAAGCCGCAGAGCAAGTCGAACAAGAAAAATTATCCCAGCAAGAAATGGCTGCATCGCAAGAAGACGACGAGGATGCCGTTCGTTCGCCAGTGGCTGTTGCCAAACCAAAGGTATCAGAATTTGATAGTTTGTTTTCCGATAGTCCTGCTGAAACAGTAGAACCTGCAGCACCAGTTGCTGAGGGTGAAACGGTTGTTGCGGATGAGGATACCAGCATTAAGGAATAGAGAGACGAGCAAAAAGATTGAAAAAAGGGTCGGAAAATTTGTTCTATGAACATCAACCAACTCATCTTTTCAACCAGTTTTATTGCGTTAGAATAGTATTATGACATTCGTTTGAATGCATTTGCGGGGGTTTTTTGAAGAGGTACTGGAGCCAAGCTTGCTAAAAGATAAAATTCGAATCTATGTTCTTGCCAAAGAGTTGGATGTTGATT
>CAMDHK010000264.1 GCA_945897965.1 Candidatus Kuenenia stuttgartensis
GTAAGTTTAGCTTAAAGAGTAAGTTTAATTAGGAGTTGGTTCATGCAGAAAAATTTTGGTTGGTTGTTCTATGTCATTCTTGCAGGCCTTGCCTGGGGGACTTATGTTCCCATTGTTTTTTATGGTGGCAGAGAATTAACCACAGAGCGCGGCACCTTGGGGGGCAGGCTGACTTCTATCCTTTGCGTTGGCATGGCTTATTTTGTACTGGCAGTTCTCATCCCATTGGTATTGTTTCTGACTAAGCAGCAAGCTTGGCCACAAATGAAAAAGACAGGTTTGATTTTCTCAGGGCTTGCTGGGGTTATGGGCGCCCTTGGTGCCATTTCAGTGATCTTTGCTTCTAAAGCTGCTGTTGATTCTGCTAATGCCTTGGGCCTCCCAGAAAATACTTATCGCATTTATATCGCCCCTTTAATCTTTGGCCTTGCCCCTGTAATCAACACCTTGGTTAGTCTTTTCTGGCATCCAAAACCCGATCAGCCTTGGCATTTTGGTTTGGAGAAAGTGCCTGGCTATAAGTTGTTTCTAGGTATTATTCTTGTCGGCTTGGGCGCCTTTTTAGTTCTTTACTCCAAGGAAGTTTCTGAAATTAAACCCGCTGCCCCAATAGTAGCACCCGCTACTTCTGCTGTTGCTGAAACTAAAGCAGTTGAGAAAGTGGAGTTCGTTTCTGAGTGGATCTTGTTTGTTGTCTTGGCGGGCCTTGCGTGGGGCACTTATGTTCCGATTATATTTTATGGTGGTTTGGAACTAACCGGAAAACCAGGTGAGTTAGGCGGTAGGCTTATGTCAATTCTTTGCGTTGGATTAGCTTACTTCTTGATGGCGGTGCTAATTCCTGCAGGGCTTATGGGAGCTGGAATTCCAAGCTTTGCATGGCCTTCCAAATTAAGTGCCCCGGGCTTGGTGTTTTCAAGCCTTGCGGGCGTTGCAGGCGCAGTTGGTGCCATTTGCGTGATTTTTGCCTCTAAGGCTGCCGTGGATGCTGCGAAGAAAAGCGGGTTACCTCCTGCTTCTTTCAGGGTTTACATCGCTCCTTTGATTTTTGGCCTCGCACCTGTGATTAATACCCTCGTCAGCCTGCTATGGCATCCTTCGAAAAATGGAGATTTCCTTCATTTTGGTATGGAGCATACTCCCGGGCCATTGCTTTGGATTGGCATTATTTCCGTAGCTTCAGGTGCCTTTTTGGTGCTGCTTTCTAAGGAGCAATCCGAAGTTCAAGCTGGCGCTCCTGCTGCAAAGCCTAACCCTGCTCCAGCTAGGTGAACCTTATGAATCAGGATGAATTGATAGCTTCATTCCAAGGTGTGCTTGCACACCTCTGGATGATTCGAACCTTCTTAAAGCATGCGGATGAGATTCAAGACGATGAAAATATGCTTGAAGTTCCCAGAACCTTGTTTGATTACATTCGTGCCACCGAGCCTGCTTATCAGCGTGCGGATTGGGCCGACTTTTTTCATAGGTTAAATGGTAAGTTTAGTCGTTTAAAAAAAGCTAACATCTACTATCAGGAAAACTTCAAAACATTCTCGGATCATACTAATTTTCAAATGGCTGCAAGTTCACTTGCCGCATGTGTTAGTAGGCTTCAAGAATTGCTTAACTTGGTTGATCAATTGCCTCAACAACCCTCATCTTCTTCGGGTCCAGCTATCTAATATATACTTTTCCTGCACAAGTTTGTTCATCGTATCAAGCGGCAGATCTTGTAGGTTTTGCGTTGCCTTCCACGAGTCTTGCAATCGTGAAACGATCTCGCTTCTTGCGATGGGCAGGTTGGTTAAAAATTGTTCATGCACTCTGTCGAGGCGGTATTCGGGCTGCCTTGTAGGGTGCTTTAAATAATTTGGGATCATCCCGATATTGAAATCATAAAGGATGGATCCATGATGCAAAATGAAAACACTTTTTCGTTGTTGAGCATTCCCTGAGAACTTTTTATTATCCCAAGCCAGGTCGCTGGTGCCATCATGTGTAATGCCAGAAATACCTAAACAGCTTGCGATTTGTTCCATGATGCTGACATAAGAACTTTTGATGGTTGCCAAACCAGGCCGGGTATCTGTTCGAAGAATAAGAGAAAAAAGCAAGCATCCTTTTCCGAGTAAAACTGTGCCTCCTCCGCTAGATCGCCTTAGAATAGGCACCTTGGCTTTTAGGCATTCCTCTTCTTTTACATCGTCAAAAAATATGCCGCCAGAGCCTAGAATTACAGCGTTTTCTTGGATTTCCCAGATCCGCAGACATTCATCCAACTGCCCCAGTTCAGCCTGAAGCAAAAGCGCCTCATCGAACGCAATGTTTTCGTGGGGATCAGCAAAAGTTTTATCGAGAAATAACATTTTCTTTTTCAATGGTTCGATTAATCCACCCGCTTGTTTCCACGCCTCCAACCCGTCTCGAATAGCAAAAGATTTCGAAAACCCAATGCCTCTTAGATGTTTGGCCCAACTGGCCGCGCTCGCATCATCCGGTCAGGCGCAATAAAAAAACACCCAGTTATTTTTATCAATGCCTGCAGCCCAGGAATTAATCTCTTCTGCATTTGCTTCTAAACCGACAGAGCTAGAAATTTTCCAATTGCTTTGTTGTTTACTAACTCTACTTCTAATATCTAATATATAACAACATATGTCATTATTGTTTATTTCAAATGCCTCTGCAGCAGTTATTCTTAGGCTGAGCGGGTTGATCAAGGTTGGCTTTCTGCATAGGGGTTAAATTCGCTTAAGTGCAAAATGTTTTCGGGAATAAATTGTTGCCTGATTCCCATGGATGATTCTAGTTCCAAGTTTGAAAACGATTGTTTTAAAAGTTTACCTTCATGCTTTTTTCCATGCTCTTCAAGCAACACTTCTCTGCCTAATAATCCCATCCCAGAGACCCAGTCTTTTTCAAGCATTTGTACGTTCCCATCAAGTAATTGATGGTAGATTTCATCAAGGTTTGAAAGAAGTCGTTTTGCGATTTCATGTGTGTTTAATTGGTGCGGAGTGAATTGCTGCATCGAAGTAGCAAAAGGTAACCCCAAGGTTGCAAATTCTAAAGGCGTTTGCAAAATATTAAGGCCTATTCCAACAATGGTGCCTGCGGATTGCTCAATTAAAATACCACTGATTTTTCTGCCATCCATCAAGATATCATTGGGCCATTTTATACTCGCTCTTAAGCCAAGAAAATCTTGAATCGTTTTGCAAACAGCAACTGCAGCCCAAGCAGTTAGTATTGCAGGGCGCCTCAAACCATCTGGCGGGAATAACAATACCGAAAGTAAAACCGATTGCCCTTTATTTGCATTCCAAACCCGCCCATGCTGGCCTCTTCCATAAGTTTGGCTGTCTGCAATTATTGCTAACCCATCATTCGATATTTCCCCAGAATGTGTTGCAGCATGATTCGAGGTGCTATCAAGTTCATCGAAGTGCCAGGTTAATTTTCCAATAACCTTGTGGTCGAGGTCCCAGATGCTTGTTGGCTTCGTTTGCGTCATGAAAAATTGTAATCCAACGCTAAATCCAATGCAGGTGCAGAATGCGTGATTGCACCGATGCTTATCCGATCAACTCCTGTTAAGGCTACTTCCCGTACATTTGCGATGGTTATTCCACCCGAGGCTTCAAGCAAAACATCGGGCGCTATAGAATTTTTACGCTGTACCGCCGCTTTCATATCTTCATTGCTCATGTTATCCAGAAGAATAATCGTGGGTGAAGATTGTAATGCGCAGTCAAACATTTCCAAATTATCCACTTCGATCTCGATATCCCATGTGCCTGGAAAGTATTGCCTTGATAATAAGATTGATTGCCGAATCGCAACCGGCCCTCCGCCTAAAGCTGCCAAATGATTATCTTTGATTAAAATTCCATCGGATAAATTCATTCGATGATTATGTCCACCGCCACATCTTACTGCATATTTATCGAGGTACCTCCAACCAGGAGTCGTTTTGCGGGTGTCTAAAATTTTTACGGGAAGATCATGTACCTTAGCGACAAATTTTGCACTTTGAGTTGCTATACCTGAAAGTCGTTGCATGAAATTCAGTATGATTCGCTCTGCAGATAAAATGCCTCGCATCGGACCTTGAATTTTAGCAAGCAAACTTCCATGCTTTAATGGTTCACCATCTTCCATAAGTGAAAACCATTCAGCTTCAGGGGCAATTTTCCGCAACACCCTTTCGCCCGCTTCGATTCCTGCAAGAACCCCATCCGTACGGCCTACCAATGTTGCTTTACCCTTTAAATCCGCAGGCAATGTGGCCTTGCTGGTCAAATCCCCAGAAGAATCGATATCTTCAGCGATTGCCATTTCAAGTAACTGTGTGAAAGCCTTGTCTTCAAAAGTGTTAAATGGCATTTGGCGAGCCTCATTAGAAAAGACATTACTCAAAGTATTTTACAGCGTTTTTGAAAATAGCGAAACCCTCACCCTCTTTTTGCAAACCGTTACGAGTCCAACTTGGATGTTGAGTTGGCAATACATGCCGTTCAGGGTGCGGCATCAATCCAAGAACCCTGCCAGATGGGTCGCAAAGCCCTGCGATATTTCCTTGGGAACCATTAGGGTTATGAGGGAAGCCATCAAGCTTACCCTGCGGGTTGACATAACGAAGCACAACTCTGCCTGATTTCTCGAGCCCATCAAGCATCCATTCTTCACGGGACACAAAACGGCCTTCACCATGGGCAGTGGGAACAAAAAGGGAAGAAAGTCCGGTAAGGAAGGGACAGTTATCTGGGCGAACTTCAAGGTTGACCCATCTAGTCTCGAATTTTCCAGATGTATTGTGAGCTAAAGTGGCAACAGGGCCATCTTGATCCGGTTGCAGAATAAGGCCGGCCTTTAGTAATACTTGGAAGCCATTGCAAACCCCAAGAATGAGTTTTTCGGAATCTCGAAAGGCCCGAAGTTCAGATTGGAGGAAATGGGTAAGCTGGGAAGCAAGTATTTTTCCTGCAGCAACATCATCACCATAAGTAAATCCACCCGGAATCACAAGGATTTGAAATTGCTTAAGAATGGAGGGGTTATCCCTAAGTTGAAGGATATGTATGCGCTCTGGGCGGGCGCCTGCCTTCTCAAATGCGAAATGCGTTTCCATATCGCAATTGGAACCAGGAGCCCTTAGAATGAAAACTTTTGGTGAAGCCATGATTGTTTACCCTAAATCCAAGAAATAAACCCAATGTTATTTTAGAAAAACCGGAGTGCTTAAAAAATATTATGCAGGAAAGATGAAAAGAAACAGCGATAAAATGGCTTAAATATGAATGCTTTAAAAAATATTTATTCCAACTGTTGACTCCACGGAATCGAAGCCTATAGTGAAATTATCCTCATAACTGAGGAAAGAAAAATGTCGAGTTAAAGAAGTCAGCCTCGGTTGGCCGAAATAATTAGACAGTGTGACCTTTGGTCACATTTAATGGATCTTTGACAATTCGATGATTATAGCCAAATAGCGAGGATGTGTCTGCTTAAAGTTAGGTAGACGCAATCCTTGCGAGTTATGAAGAAATTCATAACCTTTCAAGTTCTTTGAGCGAAAAC
>CAMDHK010000265.1 GCA_945897965.1 Candidatus Kuenenia stuttgartensis
ATCCAATCCAGAAGTTGATGAAGCCTTCGACGTCATCGGTGCGATAGAGCGAGAAAATTTATCCAATCAACCAATTCGTTCCAACAAGGCAACTCCGAATTTAATTGCCCCCATAGAAAGTGAACCAGAACTACCGGACAATGATAGACCAGATCTCCAGCAACCAGCTTCCTTACAAGATGCAATCAAACACCTACAAAGTAAATCAATTGAAGATGAAGAAATAGATGAAGAGAATGCATCTTTCTATTCCAAATACTGCAAGCCTAAATACATGGCTTATGTTGGGATATTCTTTGCATTCTATTTAAGCGGTTATTACTTGTTCTTTGCTCCTGCTTATTCGTTACCTGAAAACAAAGAAGTAATTCATGGCAAAGTCATGCTGGATAACAAACCACTTGTTTCTGGAGCAGTAATAGCAGTGGTTAATGACAAAGAAGTAAGCGGGCCAATAGATCCTACAGGAACTTATAGGATTCAAAATCCACCCAAGGGAGACCTTAATTTTAAAGTTGTTTCCTTCATCACCCTTACCAAGGGGCTTCCAAAACCTAAAAATATCTCTGTAGTTCCACCAGCTTACAATAAGTTAAACAAAGAACTGGCACTCAATTATAAAGGAGGTATCAAGGTTTTCGATATCAACCTGAAAATGCCCGTCCCCCCACCAAATAAATAACTTGATTTTATTCTCTCAATCAACAGCTTATACCCGCTTACAATCAAAATATAAGTTACAATCGTTAAGCTTTCCGCCTTTTACCAAATAGATAAACCATTAAAAATTGCTCATAATCAGGGTTTTCGCCACCTTGATGCTATAATTAATATTGAGGGGAGAGTTCTTTAAGAAGTACTTACCATGAATGAACCAAATAAAAAATTCAATGGCTTCATTATCGCCAAGGAGGGGTATAAACCCTTAATTGTCTCTGGTGAAGCATTAAAAAAGCTGGCGAAGAAAGGAAAACTTCGCTCAGATGATCTGGTATTTTGCGACTTTCAAAAAGTATGGAAAAAGGCCAGGCATGTAAAAGGGTTGCGCACTTTTTTTTCAAAACGCAATCCGAATTTTAAAGGCGCTATCTCTGAACCCGACATTGACCATGGTGAAAAAGATTACGATGTAATTGCTGCAATCGAGCAGGAAAATCTATCTTGTTTGCACACAGTTTCCGCCCAAAGTGCGAATGATGGGGTTCACAATAATTTTTCAAACCCCGATATCCACCATTTTACCGAAGACGAATCTCTTCAAGATGCAGTGGAATACTTGAAAAATGGTGCGCCCTCGGATGATGCTTTTGTTTCGGATTCTTGGTCCGGCCTCTTCAATCCTATGGTTATTCTTGGCTTTTTTGCCCTGCTAATCTTGGTTATCCTAGGCTATTACTTTGGCTTTACCTACCAGGCACCTACCACCCCGTAAACCAAAAAACCATGTTGGACACTTACCAACTGTTAGCTTTATGCAAATAAAACAGCTAAAGAACCGCTTATAAAGGGGTTTGTACTGTTTATTCGTTCTTAACTTACCTCTTTTTTGCCGATTTATTATGTAGGCAAGCTATTGGATATTGAACTGTTGCGAAAATTACTTTAAATTTATACATATAACCTTCCTGCAAGAATGCAGCTTATTTGCCAACCGTAGTTTGCCCAGAATGATTGGCCCCCGCTAAGTTCCAACCGTAGGACTTCATGCAAAGTCACTTGGGGAAGCACCATGTAAACTTGGTTTTCCCACTCATTTTCTGTGGTTTGTTGATTCTGGAATATACCAGTGCAGCAGAAACCGCACGCACCTCCCCGTCCTATCAGCCATTGATCAGACCAAAAATTCCAACAGAAACAACCTCGTGTCCAAATCCCATTGATGCCTTCTGGAAAGCCTCGCTCAATAAGGTAGGGATAACCCCAGCCCAAGAAGCCAACAAGCCAACCCTGTTGCGTAGATTGCATATGGATATAACGGGCCTGCCCCCTAATGCGGAAGAAGTGCAAAAGTTTTTAAATGACAATTCGCCCGATGCTTACGAAAAAGTAGTTGAGAAATTATTGGCATCGCCAGCATTTGGCGAGCATTGGGGCCAACAATGGTTAGATCTGGTTAGGTATAGCGACTCTGAAGGTTTTAAACTCGATCGCATCAGACCTGATGCTTGGAAATTTCGCAACTGGGTGATTCAATCTTTTAACGATGATCTTCCTTACGATAAGTTTATCTCTTGGCAAATTGCAGGGGATGAAATTGCTCCTGACAATAAAGACGCACGCATAGCCACCGGTTTTTTAAGGCTTGCACCTGAAGAATCCAACGGGGCGGATTACACTCAGATTCGCCAAGATATTTTAAACGATGTCACCGATGTCACATCACAGGCTTTTCTAGGATTAACTATGGGTTGCGCCCGATGCCATAACCATAAATTTGATCCCATTCGCCAAGAAGAATACTTTCAGTTTCAAGCATTCTTCAGCGGTATAATTTATCCAGATGCTATCCCGCTCAGCTCCATTTCACTTACACCAAGCCAAAAGAGTATAGAAGAAAAAGCTCTTTCCATGCGTAAAGATCTTGCGCTAATGATGCGGGACCATGAAAAAGATTTGTTTGAAGAAATCGTAGTTGCATTGGATCCGCAAACTCAAATAGCGTTAAAAACCCCACCAGAAAAACGCACCGTTACCCAATCTCAATTAGCAACTCTGGCAAGCAAGCAAATAGATCGAAGAAAAACAAAGCTCTACCGCAGGTTAAAACCCGAACAACGAACTATTTACGACAAAACATTTGAGAACATTGCAAACCTTGCAAAAGAACTACCAATCCAAGAAGCCTACATGGGTGTATCGGAAAAAGATACGAAAGCACCTGCAACATTCCGCTTAGCACAAGGAGATGTACGAAAACCCAAAGAAGAAGTGCAACCCGGATTTCCCTTATGGATCGAAAAAGAACAGCCTCGTATAACCGCATTATCGAATAGCTCAGGTAGAAGAACTGCCCTTGCAAAATGGCTTAGTCAACCCACTCATCCGCTTACCAGCAGAGTTATTGTCAACCGCATTTGGCAGGGATATTTTGGTGCAGGGTTGGTTGCAAACTCCAGCGATTTTGGCAAAGCCAGCGAACCTTACCACCAACCAGAAATCCTAGATTGGCTCGCCTCCGATCTTGTCCGTAATCAATACAGCCTTAAATCAATCCACCGCCTAATCGTTAATAGCAGCCCCTACAAGCTTGCCAGCAAAGTTACCGATCAAGAAGTGCTAAAGAAAGGCAACCAGATCGATCCGGAAAATAATCTGGTATGGCATGCAGAAGTCCGCAGGCTTTCCGCAGAGCAAGTTCGCGATGCAATCCTTCACGCCTCGGGCGATTTGAATTCAGGTATGCACGAAGGTGTGGTGCGTTTTGCCTTACCCGCATCACTCGCTAACAGCCGTTATTCCTGGACAAAAGATGAAGCACAAGCTGCAGCAAAAAAACGCTCCATCTATTTAATCCAAAGGCGCAACCTGCCCAATCCATCGCTTGAAGCTTTTGATTTTCCCGATCGAAATCTTAGCTGCGCAAATCGCAATGACACAGTAACTGCGGTACAGGCATTGGCGCTTTTGAATGATCCTGAGATCCTTGATCACGCCCAAAACTTAGCTGCAAACATCATGCAGAAAGTAGGCAATAATACCCATTTGCAAATTCAAGCTGGTTTTCTAGCAATCCTCAAAAGATCACCCGACTCTAAAGAATTAGAGCAATCCAGAGTTTTTATCGAAGTGGCATCCGCAGCAGTTGACCCCCTCGAAAGGCTCACAGATCTCCTTCACGCCTTGTTGAACACAAGCGAATTTTTGGAGCTGGAATGATTCCACAATCACGCAGGCAATTTATTCAAACCATGGGCAATGGCTTTGGCTCCATCGCTCTTGGTTCTATGCTGGCACGCGATGCAAACGCTTCCAACCTTTCCGATGACCCCCTTCGCCATCATCCTTCCAAAGTGCGTAGCATCGTTTGGTTTTTCCTCGATGGTGGACCAAGCCATATCGATCTTTTAGACCCAAAACCAGCCTTACAAAAACTCGCTGGCTCCCCTCTACCACCAAGCTTTGCCAAACCACAAACCGCCATGGGTGTCACCGCTAATACCCCACTCCTAGCTTCCAAACGAACTTTCAAAAACCATGGGAAATCAGGCATCCCAATCAGCGACTGGTTGCCCAACCTCGCGCGCCATGCTGATGATATTGCAGTATTACGCTCTTGCGTCGGCGAGGGTTTAACTCATGTCGCAGGCGTTTCACACATGAACACTTGCAGCACGCTACCAGGCAGGCCTTCACTAGGTGCTTGGTCGGTTTATGGCTTGGGAAATGATTGCGATAACCTGCCATCCTTCGTAGTCCTTTCCGACCGTAGGGGCGATGTGCCCGGAGGCAGTCGCAATTGGGGCAGTGGCTTTATTCCTGCAACCTATCAGGGTACTCGCTTTCTCGAAGGTGCTGAACCGGTACTCTTCCACGCTCCGCCGCCTCAAATCACTCCCCTTAGGCAACGAAGAAAACTTGACTATTTGAACTGGTTGAACGAAAGACACAAAAACCAATCTACCCCAACAGATAGGCTCGATGCTCGCATTGCCAGTTATGAACTCGCTTGGAAAATGCAAACCAGCATCCCCGATGTGAACAATCTTTCTAATGAAACCCGCGAAACTCTGAACCTTTATGGCATCGAAAACGAAACCACTAAATCTGCTGCCCGTGCTTGTCTAATGGCAAGAAGGCTTGTCGAGCGGGGTGTACGATTCATTCAAGTTTATCTGGGTAGTGGCAGCGCTTGGGATGCTCACTCCGACCTCGAAGGTAATCATTCAAATCTTTGCAAAGAAACCGATCAACCTGTTGCTGCATTTCTCAGCGATTTAAAACGCAGAGGTTTGCTAGAAGAAACTCTTGTTATATGGGGCGGCGAATTTGGTCGTACACCCATGAGCGAAAGTGGGGATGGCCGTGATCATAACCCATGGGGATTCTCGATGTGGTTTGCAGGAGGCGGAGTTAAAGCAGGCTCTATTGTAGGTAGCACTGATGATATCGGACTTTATGCAGTGGATCGCCCGGCCCCCATCAAGGATATTCATGCAACAATTCTGCGTATAGCCGGCCTAGAAAATGATTTGCTTACTTACAAACACAATGGCAGAGATGAACGAGCCACCGTTACAGATGCAACCGTAATCGACGAATTACTAGCTTAATAAAACATTTCACCAAGTTGGAGTTCCTGCACCAGCGGATTAACATCCGCCGCTCATTAAGATAATCATTTCAAAGTTGGAGTTTATGCACCAGCGGATTAACATCCGCCGCTCAATAAGATCTGCCTATTTCGCAACCGAGCACAGTTCTACCATATGACCATCCGGGTCGCTTATAAACACTTGCACATACCCATCTGGCCTCAATTTAGGGCCCGAAAGAATTGTAATATTATTTTGCTTAAGAATCTCAAT
>CAMDHK010000266.1 GCA_945897965.1 Candidatus Kuenenia stuttgartensis
GGGATGTCGGGCCCAACTTTCCAAGGCTTATTAGTTTTTATTTACGATATCGCTAATGAAGTCAACTTCCCTGAAAATACGGAAGACTTTTGGAAATTCAGGGATAAAAGATATTTGGCACGAGCCGTTTTAATATCTGATTACAGGGCCCAAATGCGTCAAAGAAGCCAGAGTTGGCGAACAGTTGATTTGCCAGGCAAAGTTTTTCGCTCTTTGGTTAAGCCTCTTCGATATTTTCTTGAACTTCCTGAAATAGAGGAAGAGTTTGAAACAGACTGGTAACTTTATGAACCGTTGTAAATTTGGTGTGAAGCTCGAATGTTTTGGGGTCCCTTTGCGCAAAGCTCTTTTGCTTGCTGCTCAAGCAGGTGCGCAAGGCGTGCAATTTGATGTCACAGGCGAACTTTCTCCGGATAAACTTTCCGAGTCCGGGCGCAGAGAAATTTCCTATCTACTCAGATCTTATAACCTTCAGCTTGCTTCTATCTTTTGCCCGCTACGCAATGGGCTCGATGTTGCACTCGATCAGGAACAGCGCATACTTCATCTTAAAAAAGTAATGGATCTCGGGTTTGATCTCGGCTGCAATGTGCTAGCCCTTCATGCAGGCCAGATCCCCCAAGAAAAAGAAGATAAACGCATTGCTACTTACACTGAATCGCTTTCTTATTTAGGCGCACATGGCGACCGAATAGGCGTTTCTCTTGCTTTGGAAACAGGGCAGGAATCGGGCAAAGTGTTGCTAGATTTCATTTCTCAGATTGATTCAGGAGCTTTGGGTGCCTCGCTAAATCCTGGTAATTTAACGATCAATGGCTTTGATCCTCTGCAAGCGGTTCTTGATCTTGGTTCACGAATCAAACTGGTTCATGCCAGAGAATTTCAAAGCAATGGGCCCGGCAGAGCTGCTCGGGAAGTACCTCTTGGTCATGGTAATTTTGACTGGAATTCCTTTATGGTTTACCTCGATCAATCCGGCTATCAGGGCTTTTTGATTTCCGAAAAAGAAGAGGGCGATGACAAAGCAGAACAATTGGTTCATGGTCTTCGATTCCTTAAGGCTTTGGGCAATATTGGTTCTTGAATTCCGTTCCCTACTTTGCGATTATCGTTGCATCTAAACTTCATTTCCAATCAGGGGTTTATTATGAATCGTCGAAGTTTTATCGCTACCACAGGCGCAAGTGTCGTTTCTTGGAATGCTTTTGCTGCACCATCTGAAAAAGTAAATATTGGAATTATGGGTGCAGGAGGCAGGGGCACTGCACTTGCAAAATCATTTTCCAAAATCCCGGGTGTGCAGATTGGGTTTATCGCAGACCCAGATTTTAATCGTGCGACCAACGCTGCAGGGGAGGTCGAGAAAATCTCTGGCAAGGCACCTAAGGTTGATAAAGACTTCAGGAAAATTCTCGATGATAAGGATATCGATGTTTTTGTTTGTGCGGCTTGCAACCACTGGCACGCCCCTTCTACTATTCTTGCTGTTAAAGCTGGAAAGCATACTTATGTCGAAAAACCTTGCAGCCATAATCCTCGAGAAGGCGAAATAATGGTTGAAGCTGCTGCTAAGTACAACAAACTTGTGCAGATGGGGAATCAAAGGCGCACTTGGCCTAAGATTCGAGAAGCAATTGATCTTATTCATATAGGTGAAATCGGCGAAACTCACCTCGCTCAATCTTGGTATTTAAATAGCAGGCCTTCCATAGGCAAAGGTATTGAAAAGCCCGTACCTGCTGGCCTAGACTTTGATTTATGGCAGGGCCCTGCTCCGCGCAAAGCTTATAAAGATAACTACCTTCATTACAATTGGCATTGGTTCTGGCACTGGGGTAATGGCGAATTGGGAAATAACGGAATTCATTTGATTGATGTCTGCAGATGGGGCCTAGGCGTGGAATTTCCCACTTCCGTTCATTCTTCTGGTGGAAGGTATATGTACAAAGACGATCAGGAAACCCCCGACACCCATATGGTTGAATTTAATTTCAACCAAGGCAAGCATATTCAATGGCTTGGTCTTAGTTGTAACCGTTTACCCGAAGGCAACACCCCCGATATTCTTTTTGTTGGATCTAAAGGAACAATTGCTATCAAAGGTAGCGGTTATATCGTTTATGATTCCAAGGGGAAAGAAACTAAGAAGGCGACTGGCGATGGAGGTGAGTCAGAGCATCTTGCCAATTTTATTTCGGCGGTTCGTGGCAATGGTAAGTTGAACTCTCCTATTCCAGAAGGGCATAAGAGTACTTTGCTTTGCCATTTGGGAAATATTTCCCAGCGGGTGGGCCGAACTCTTAAGTGCGATCCCGCTAATGGGGCCGTTTTGAACGATCCTGAAGCTAAGAAGATGTGGACTAGAGAGTATGAACCGGGTTGGGAGCCAAAGCTTTAGAGTATTTTAAGGATCACTAAACTTAGGTTTTCAGCCGAAGTATAATTATTTGAGAATTAATTGGAATTCAAGATTGAATTACTCCGATATTATGATAGACTAATTCCGTTCTGTCTGGCATTGCAAAATGCTGTGCAGGACTCATTTCCCCGGGTTGCATCCTAGAGCGAGCAAGGTCGTTAAACATCTTGTTACGGTTGCAACCCACTCTTATTAAAAATCAGGTCGATATCGAAAGTGTTAAGTTAAATAATTAAATCTCCAAGTTGAGCTTCGAAGTGCATTGCGAAGAGTTACCAAAATCATACAGATTAAAATCTTTTTTAAACCTTAAATGTAGTGATCTTTTAAACTAAGATGTTCGCATGGTCGATAGGTTGCCAACTAGAGCGAAACAAGAAAGTTTAATTGGTAATCATCTCGTTACGGTTGCAACCCATATCTTTATAATAGGTTGCAATTATTAAGTTTGGATTAAGGATTGTGAAACTGAACAGGTATTTTGGATAGCAGGCTATATTTTGGAGTCGAAAAAATATTTATTCTGTCTAAGAGGTGTTGTAGTTATCACGAAAAAATAAGTTTAAAGTTAGTCGAACTTGTGCTTTAAATAGGGCGTTTTAGTTGTTTTTCGTCTGAAAACCAGAGAACTTAGTCTCATTTTCGAAAGGCTCAACTTCTTTAGTTTGGGTAGTTTGGGCAATTTTAAAAATAATTCTCAAAAAATTCATTAATTTTGTCATTTTAATTCATCTAAATCGCATTTACTATATAGGAATAAGGTATCAAGCTTCTTGAAGCCTTTAAATTCCTTAAGTTGGTTTTTAAGTTTGCACTTCCCCCGGGTTGCTGCCTAGAGCGAGCAAGGTCGTTAAACATCTTGTTACGGTTGCAACCCATTCTTTATTTAATCCACATAAGGGTCTGCGCCCAAATCCTTGAGTATCTCCTGCCTTTGCTTTTCATGAACCAACAAGTCTACTCTTGAAAGATAATGTCTTCTTTCCACCCGATGTTGTGCCAGCTTAAACATGGAAAGATACTTGTTCCATTCACGAATGGTGCCTGAGATTCCCAGATTTTTTAGTTTCATCTGCCTGCCTTGGCCCAACCCTTCCAATAATTCATCATCCAACGATAGGAAAAATTGAGCACTCCCTGGATCTCCCTGACGCCCGGCACGCCCCGCCAACTGCCGGTCAATTCGAATTGATTCGTGCCTTTCTGTTCCTAATACATGCAAACCCCCTGCAGCGATTACTTCCTTGCATGGCTTGATATCTGTTCCTCTCCCTGCCATGTTGGTTGCAATCGTGATCCTTCCAAGTTGGCCAGCTTGTTCGATAATTTTTGCTTCGAGTTCATGATTCTTGGCGTTAAGAACCTGGTGTATCAATCCTGCATCATGAAGTTTCTGGCTGAGTATTTCTGATTTGTCAACGCTTCTGGTTCCGATAAGTACGGAGCGGCCCTCGGTTCTAAGCTTTTGAATTTCATCCACGATGGCATCGAATTTAGCATTTTCATTGGGGTAGACTTTGTCGGGCCATAATTGTCTTAGAATTGGTTTGTTTGTGGGAACACATACCACCCAGATTTTATAGACCCTTCGAATTTCCATCCGGTTTTGCAATGCGGTACCTGTCATGCCACCCAGCTTCTTGTAAAGCCTGAAATAACTTTGAAAGGTTATTTGTGCTGCATGTTCATCACTATGCGTAACCGGTATTTTTTCCTTGGCTTCCACTGCTTGATGAAGCCCATCACGCCAATGTCTATCGGGCATTCTTCTTCCCGTAAATTCATCAATGATCACGATCTTGTTTTTGTCAACAAGGTAATGCTGGTTTAATTTGAAGCGATAATGCGCTTGAATAGCCTGTTCCATGGCTTCATGCAACTTGTCGAGGGCATCGCCATGCGGCCCTGAAGGCGGGTTTGAATAACGGACAAGGTGTTTGCCCAAGGCGGTGAGTTCAAGTTTTTGCAATTGCGGATTAAAGATGAAATGCTGACCGGCTTCCATTCTTTGAACTAGATCATCGGCCCAGAGGTAAACTACTTGTTCTTCAGGGGTTGCAGGTCGCACTTGCCCGCTGATGATAAGAGGGGTTCTGGCTTCATCGATAAAAATATTATCAGCTTCGTCAACAAGAGCGAAGTGGTGGCCTCGTTGGACAAACTTGGATGCAGGGGTTGCGTTTCCTGCCAGCCAAGGAGACCAGAACGGAGTTTCTGCACCTTTGCCATCGGCTATTTTCAGGCGATCGCGTAAAAAATCGAAGCCGTATTCGCTGGCAGTGGCGTAAGTAATATCGCACTTGTAAGCATTTTGGCGATCAAGATCCGACATTTGCTGTTGCAGAATTCCGGTGGTCATTCCCAAAGCTGCGTATACGGGTTTAAGCCATTCGCCATCGCGGCGTGAAAGATAATCGTTAACGCTTGCAACATGAACGCCTTTTCCTGCCAGGCCATTTAAGAAAGCAGGAAGACTTGCAACCAAGGTTTTTCCTTCACCAGTTGCAAGTTCTGCAAGTGCCCCGCCATGAATGACTGCACCAGCAACCAACTGCACATCAAATGGGCGCATGCCTAGAATTCGTTTACATGCAATTGAAGCTAGGCCAAAAGCTTCGGGGAGCATTTTGTCTAGTGATTCGCCCCCGCGAGCACGGCCTTTCATTTTCTTGGATATTTCGAGTATTTCAAAATCGGTAAGTTTGTCGAATTCGGATTCCCAATGGCGGATTTTGGGCACCTGCAATGCTGCATATGCCAACCTTCTATCCCAAGGCGAACCAAACCACGATACTAATTGATTTTTCCACTGGCTTCCAAACCGATCTTTACGGTTTAGCGATTCCAGTTTGCCAGCGTCATGCTTGGCTGATTCTTCTACTCGATGCGTTGAAGATTGCTCCACGGTCAAACCTCATGTTTTGAAAGCGTATCTTTTCACCAGTTATATTATATTGTAATGGAGTTTTAAGAAATGATTAACATAATATCAAATAAAAGAGGCCTTCAGATTGCCAACCACCTCTCCCAATGGTTGACAACCCGAAGGCCAAGAAGGACTAACAAAGGTTCCTTTATTCCAGCCCAACCAACCCGC
>CAMDHK010000267.1 GCA_945897965.1 Candidatus Kuenenia stuttgartensis
GGCCTTTTCAAGAACAGTTCTTTGGTAATCCCAATCAACTTGCAAACTTAACTTTTATGTCTTTCTCTTTTGATTTGTTTCATGGGGATGCTGCATATAAGCCTGTGGATTGGCGCCTTAAGATTACTCCAATTTTAAATGTAAACACTTTGAATGTTAATGAATTAGCGGTGGTGAATCCCAATGTTTTGAAAAGAACGCAGCGTGAGCGGGATTACCTTGCCATTGAAGAATATTTTGCAGAATCCAAGTTGGTGGATCTCAGTGCTTACTATGACTTCATGTCTGCAAGAGTTGGTTCTCAGCCATTTAATGCCGACTTTCGAGGATTTTTGTTTAATGATATCAACCGCGCGGTTCGTATATTTGGTACACGAAACGACAACCGGGATCAGTTTAACCTGGCTTATTTCCGCCAAGCTGAAAAAGATACCAATAGCGGTTTGAATACTTTCCGAGATCGTGGAACCAACCTTATTTTTGCTAACTACTACAGGCAAGATTTTATCTGGCCAGGGTATACAGCTCAAATTAGTACAAATTATTATCACGATTCAGCGGATCTTCTTTTTGATCGCAATAGTTTTCTTATCCGCCCAGATCCCGTGGGTGTCTTTACACCCCATAATGTTGATGCTGTTTACTTCGGTTGGGCCGGAGATGGCCATATCGAGCGCTTTAATGTTTCGCATCAAATGTATTATGTAATGGGTTATGATGCTTTTAACCCTCTTGCAGGGCAGGCGCAGGATATTCGCGCAGCGATGGCCGCTTGTGAACTTTCTTATGACCGGGATTATGCGAGGTTTCGTACTTCGTTCTTCTGGTCTTCGGGGGATCGAGATATAACCAACAGTCATGCCTCTGGTTTTGATACAGTCTTTGAAAATAGTAATTTTGCGGGCGGTCAATTTAGCTACTGGCAAAGGCAATCGGTGAAGTTGTTTGGTGTGAATCTAACCAATGGTGGTAGTCTTATTCCCGATCTACGCAGCAGTAGAATCCAGGGTCAGGCGAATTTTGTGAATCCTGGTTTGCTTCTTTATAATTTAGGATTTGATTTAGATATCAATCCGAAATTGAAAATGATCAACAATTGTAATTTCTTGTGGTTGGAAAGTAGTGCTGTGATCGAGCAATATGTTTTTGCTGGAGGCATTAATAATTTCCTTGGCACAGATTTAAGCTCGGGCTTTGAATACAGGCCCTTTCTTAATAACAATGCAATTATGACGGTGGGTGTTTCAACCCTAGTTCCAGGTTCAGCCTTTAAGGCCTTGTATAATAATCCATTCGGAACAGTGGACCCCTTAGTTGCCGGATTTGCCCAACTTACCCTAACCTATTAGTTGTTTTTATTCTTAGGAGTAATATAGCTTTACCTCTCTTGACCTAAATTAGTTAAAAAGCTTACTTTATACCCATGCGCAACCTTGCGTATGGGTTTTTTCGTGGCTTAAGTGCAGGAGGCGCAATGGCCATGCTTTTGAATGTTTCTCGTGAAAAATTGATCAATAGTCTAGTGTTTCTGGCTCTTTCGCTGGGAGTATTTTACGGTTTTGGGGGCTTATTCAAAAGCTCGATGCCCCTATCAGCTGCTCCACCGACCGTTGCAATTGTTGCACCTTCCAATGTACCTTTTCCTTTGCCTCCAGAATTGGAAGGGTTGGATCTTAATAAGCAATCTGATGAAGAAATCAAAGCCAAGTCTGCCAATTGTATTTCGTGTCATGAAAATTCCAAAGATCCGCATTGCAAGACAACCGTGAGAATTGGTTGTACAGATTGCCATGGTGGGAACCCGAATTTCACCCGGAATGTGGATGGCCCCGGCTATCCCGAAAGGCCCGCTAATACTCCTCGCGTTTGCCCTGCGGCCCCACCTGCTAAAAAGCCCGGTGCTTGGCGGAACTCTGCCAACCCTGTTCGAAGTTATACCCTTCTTAATCAAGAATCCCCAGATTACATCCGCTTTGTGAACCCGGGTGATTCCCGCATCAGCCATATCAGTTGTGGTACCGTGAACTGCCATTCAAATATTGTAACCCAAGTTCGAAAAAGCATGATGAGCCATGGTTGCATGCTTTGGGGTGCTGCACTTTATAACAACGGTTCGATTCCTTACAAAGTGCCCCGTCATGGCGAGCTTTACAGCATGAACGGCACACCATTGCGCATTCAATCCAACCCGCCACCGACCGATTTCGAAAAAACTCGTGGGGTAATTCCTTACCTTGATCCGCTGCCAAGATTTGAAATGACGCAGCCTGGAAATATTCTTCGTATATTCGAACGGGGTGGCAAAATTCGATCTGAAGTTGGGCTTCCGAATATTTTTGAAGATACAGGTAGGCCATTTCTTTCCCGTTTAAGTAATCGTGGTCTGGGTACGGAAAATCGTACCGACCCTGTTTTCGTGAGCCTTACAAAAACCCGCCTCTTTGATCCGACACTTAATTTCTCGGGTACCAACGAACAAGCAGGCGATTACCGCAACAGTGGTTGTACCGGTTGCCATGTGATTTATGCCAATGATCGTTCCCCTATTCACTCTGGCCCATATGCCAAATTTGGGAACAAAGGCCTAGCAACCGACAAAGAATTTGATGATATCAAACCCGACCCGACCATTCCAAAGAATGAATCCGGTCACCCCATTCAGCATCGTTTTGCAAAGGGTAATTCTATACCAACCAGCCAGTGCATGACTTGCCATGTGCATCCAGGTACCACCGTGATGAATAGTTTCATCGGTTATATGTGGTGGGATTTAGAAACAGATGCAGAGTTGATGTATCCCAAAAAACAAAAATATCCCAGCAGCGAAGAATTCATTCGTGCGCAGATGGCCAACCCCGAGGAAGCCTCAGCAAGAGGCAACTGGTCTGACCCCGATTTCCTGAATAATGTGACCGACCTCAATACCGAAACCAAGCATAGCCAGTTTGGCGACTTCCATAGTCATGGTTGGGTCTTCAGAGCTGTTTTCCGCAGAGATCAAAAAGGAAACTTGGTTGATTATAATGGCGACCCAGTTAAAGACCTTTCTTCTGCGAATATGAAAAAAGGCGTCGACATTGTCAAAGAACTTCACAGCCGTTTCAAGGAACCTACCGACCCTGCTAAAAAACCTATCAGCCCCGCTGAAGTGAAAAACTTCGAAGCCCATGAAAGAGCGGGCATCCCCATGCACCTTGTCGATATCCATGTCGAAAAAGGTATGCATTGCGTCGATTGCCATTTTATTCAAGATATGCATGGCAACGGTAGGCTCCAGATGGAAGTGCGTGGTGCGATTGAGATTTCATGCGTTGACTGCCATGGTTCTTCCACCGACATTGCAAGGCTTCGTACCTCGGGCCCTGCTTCTTACACTTCCAACCCTGATGTGAAGCCCGAAGATACGAAAAACCCGCTATACGGCAGGGATCTTACCTCTTTGCGAACTCCTTCAGGCAAAGCCAGGTTTGAACGAAGAGATGGAAAACTCTATCAACGCAGCATGGTTGAAAAAGATCTCATCTGGGAAATTGTTCAGACTCGAGACACCATCAACCCACAAAGCGAACACTTTAACGCCAAGTCTGCTATCGCAAAAACGGTTCGTTACGAAGGCGATAAAATCGTTTGGGGTAATGTGAAGGGTATAGATGCCCATGATGATTCGGGTTGCGCCCACTCCAATAAAAATATGTCTTGTATCTCGTGCCATTCTTCTTGGAATCCAAGTTGCTATGGATGCCATATTCCCCAGAAGGCAAACAGTAAGATGCCTCAGCTTCACGCCGAGGGTGATGTCACCAGGAATTATAGTTCCTACAATTGGCAGACACTTCGCGATGATGTTTTCATGTTGGCGCGCGATGGCTCTGTTACCGAGAACAAAGTTAATCCTTCCCGGTCTTCTTGTGCCATCCATGTGACTAGCTACAACCAGAATCGTGAAGTTATTTATCAACAACAGCAGACCCATTCCGCAGAGGGTTTGAGCGGTATTGCTTTCAGTACCAATGTGCCACACACCTTTAGCGGTAAAGCCACTAAGCAATGCGCGGATTGTCATCTTTCCAAGGATGATAATAACAATGCGTTGATCACCCAGCTTTCGATGCAGGGTACTAATTACCTGAACTTCATCGGGCGTTATGCATGGGTTGGTGCGGGATCACACGGTTTATGGAGTATTGTCTCTACAGAACGTGATGAACCACAGGCGGTGATAGGCAGTTATCTGCATAGGCTTGCATACCCAGATTTCTTTAAGGAACATGTGGGTAAGAATAAGAGCATGCTTAAACGAGCCCACGAACATGTAGGCCGCGATATTAGTGATCCTCTGCTTCATCCATTCATGAAGTCAGAGATCCAAAGTGTTCAGCATCGTGGCGAATATCTTTATGCTGCATGTGGCGAAGCTGGTTTCCGCATCTTCGATATTGCTTTCATCGATCACAAGGGTTTCTCCGAGCGCATGTCCACCGCTCCTGTTTCCCCGCTGGGTCAGAAGTTTTTCATTCGCAGTAAGTACGCAACTTGTGTTGCTGCACCTTCAACCATAGCACCAGATCCTACACGCAAGCACTTCCCTGAAAATGATGAGCCCCGCGTTGCAGGCATCTATGGCCTTATCTTCTTTACCGACAGGTATGAAGGTTTGGTCGCAGTGGGCGCTGGTACTCTGCTTGACGGTGATCCGCTTAACAACTTTGTAAAACGGGCTTGGACATTCAACCCAGATAACATTCTTGCGGGTGCAAGCCATGTCATCACCGTGGGCAATTATGTTTATGTCACTTGTGATAAAGGCCTGGTTGTTATTTCATGCGAAGATTCTACTAAACCGGTAATCACCAGCGTGATAGATAACAAATGGCTTAAGAAGCCCAAAGCTGTTGCAGTTCAGTTCCGCTATGCATTTGTTGCTGATGAAGAAGGCGTTAAAGTTCTGGATGTTACAGATCTTGCCAAGCCTAAACCCATCAGTCAAATTAACATTCCTGATGTGCATAGCATTTACCTTGCCCGAACTTATGCTTATCTCGCAGCAGGCAAACTTGGCTTGGTTATCCTTGATATCCAGAACCCTGAGAAACCCAAGGTCGATCAAGTATTTAATGCCAATGGCGAAATCAATGATGCCCATGATGTTAAACTTGGTATCACTTACACCAGCGAATTCGCTTATGTCGCTGATGGTAAAAATGGTATGCGCATCTTGCAGCTTACCACGCCTGATTCGCCAGGCAGTGGTGGGTTCAGTCCAAAACCCACGCCGGAATTGATCGCAACCTTTAAGCTACCCCTAGGTGGGCACGCTCTTTGCGTCAGCAAGGGCATGGATCGTGACAGGGCTGTTGATGAGAGTGGTAATCAGCTTTCTGTGTTTGGCAGGATCGGGGCTCGGCCTTTCAATAAGGAAGAAACCCAGAAATTGTTCATGCATAATGGCAAAGTCTGGAAGGTTAGCAATGATCCCATGTGGGAAGGTTATAGCCGAGAGCCTGTAGCCCC
>CAMDHK010000268.1 GCA_945897965.1 Candidatus Kuenenia stuttgartensis
ATACTTTCGGTACTTGCATGAACAATTCTTTTTACACCTAAATCGAGTGCAATTTCGATGACATTTTTCGCACCCTGAAAATTGACCAGATGATAATAGGACCTGCTTTTCCGCCAAAGATTGGGATCTGCAGCAAGATGAAAAACAACGGAACAACCTGATATCGCCTTCGTTAAACTTTCCCTTTTCGTTATATCAGCCCAAACAATCTCGAGATCAATGTTAGGGAGATGGTTGATATTTACGCCAGGTTTTTCAAGAACCCTAACGGCAAAGCCTCGCTGCAAAAGGGCAGAAACCAAATGACTTCCAATAAAGCCAGCACCACCAGTCACTAAAACTTTATCGCTTTTGTTTAACATCGAATGGAAGTCTTTAATTGAGGCCGTAAACTTGACAGCAAGAAAAAGAAAGCTCAAACATTAGTTAGCCTTACACAGGATTTCACCCCGACCAAGAGAAATTAAATCTCCGCAATACCTAGACCAAGGAGAAATCATATTCAATAACGGAAAGTTGAATTGCTTGAGTTTATTAAAATAAATCGTTAGGAAAGCAGGATCATAATTACAGGAGAACCGGAAGGTGGGAAGCAATGCAGGCTTTTCAGAAAGAAAAACTAAAGTGCCTCTTTTCATCTCAGCACCAGCCCTTATACCCACAGATCCAGCAGTAATAATGGTGCCTGCGATCATTCCCATGCCTACAAAGTCGCCAACATTTTTACCAATCGCAATAAGGCCCCGCCTCATGTGGGAACCAACTTCATTACCACAGCTTCCATGAACGATAAGATTTCCCCCCCGCATTCCAACCGAGGCGCCCCTGTAAGCAGCTCCAATAAGATGGCCCGCATCGCCAAGGATTTCAATAGTGCCACCCTTCATTTCAGCACCAACCCAATCCGTAGCAGACCCCCTAACCAGAATTGCCCCACCTGAAATGCCTGCCCCCAGATGCATGCCCACATTTCCAAGAACCTCAATTTTTCCACGAGTCATTCTGCTACCGATTAATTTAACATTGGAGCAATCATTTTCGATCAATATAGAATCATCATCCATCGTCCCAGAAATAGAAAAGAACTGCCCAAGTTCACACTTTCGATTACCGTCGAAGACTGGAAGCTTGGAAATGTCTGAGTTGGTTTTACCAAGAAAGAAATCAGGGGTAATACATTCCGCTTCAAGCGGAACCTTAGAACTTGACAGATAAGAAAGACGAATCATAAAAAAACCTTTGACAATAATCAGCTTAAAAACACATAACTAGCTTATTAAGGAAGAAAGCCTGATATGAACAGGTCCAAGCTTGCCTCCATAATTACCAGCACTGATGCACTCAACTCCCTCGCCACAAGCTGCATGAAGCGCATTTTTCATTGCAGCTTCAACAGCTTCTCTGGAAAATCCATCGATGACAATTTCATAAACTGCGGAAACATTTGGATCCAATTGAGAAGCTACAATCGCTCGCAAGGTCGGGCAATAAGCTTCATTAGTGCTGGCTTTGAGTTTTTTATATTTGCTGCCAACCTTGCTTCCACTACGAACAACGCCGCCAGGAAAAGGAAGAAGAACATCGGGAATTTTGCGGGCTGCAGCAACCCCTCTTGAAGCGGCCTGAAGTGCAAGGGCCTGAGTGGTAGCAAGTATAAGAATATTGCCACCAGCCACGCCTTTAACTGTGCCGAATTTATCTTCACAAACAAATTCGCCATCCATGACAGGAATTCGCCAATATCTCTTACCATCCAAAAGTTTACTGGTTTGATATCCATCCCCAAAAAAGCGCAACATGCCACCAATCTGAATAGCACGCAAAGGATCAATAGGCACACCATTATAGCAAGCCGTGGTAGGGCAGGTTAAAATAGATTGACCAACCCTAGCGACAATCGCTTTTTGCAAAGCCTCTCTGGAAAAAGCGAAGAAGAGCAAAGAAAAGCCGGGCCGTCCATCAGGAGTTTCATCCGGAGAAAGTTCGCGCTCAATCCCTGCTTCAGTATCGCAACCAATAACAGAAGAAGCATACCCTGTTGAAGTAGTAGCAGCGATAAAAGCCCATTCTCTGGAAACCGCAGTTACAATAACGCGAGTACCAGTAATAGGAAAAGCTTCTGCAAAGGTATCAATGATTTTGACACCTTGAAAAATAAACGAAGGGGTCTCAGAATTATTGATCATGAGAACCCTCGCATCGATTCAAAAAACAAAGGCTTAAAGATAAAATCAAACAAACTTGGTAATCCCAGGCCTTGCAACTTCTGGCATGGGCATCATTCCCAATTCGTATTTTGCAGGTGTAAGATCTTCCTTTGAATTCCATGCCATATCCCATGTAATTAATTTACCTGTATAAGTTGCCATTCTACCCATGATAGCCATTAAGGTACTTTGGCACATCCATTCCCCATCATTAATGGGTTTACCAGCCCTAATGCTAGCAAAAAGTTCATTGTGTTCATTTTGATACATGTCATCTTGTGGGCGCTTTTTCATGGTCCAAGGATTCTTCCCCTTGATCTGATGCTTCATAACATCGCAAGTCCCCTGGGTGCCCATGAGATAATCATTTACCTCATTAAAACAGCCATCCTGCTGACGAGTATAACTAAAGGCTTTAGCGCCATTTTTCCATTCATAAACAACAGCATGGTGATCAAAGATATGACCAAAATCAGTAGAAACCCGAACCTGCCTACCCCCAAGACCCATCGCAGAAATCGGCGGCTCATCCTTCATAGCCCACATGCATTTATCAAGGCTATGAATATGCTGCTCGACAATATGATCGCCACTCAGCCAAGTAAAATAAAGCCAATTACGAAGTTGCCATTCCATGTCCGACCATTCAGGTTCTCGTTTTCGATGCCATAGGCCACCAACAACATAATTGGTATGCATTGCAACAATATCACCAATCTGCCCCTCATGAATACGAGTCATCGTTTCACGTTTTCCGTAATGATATCTCCAGCAAAGGCCAGAAACGACAGCCAGATTTTTAGCTTTGGCCTGCTTGCAAGACTCTAAAACAGAACGCACTCCAGTGGCATCAACAGCAACAGGTTTTTCAGCAAAAACATGTTTGCCTTTTTCAATCGCATATTTAATTTGCTGTGCACGAAAATGGGGAGGGGTGGTAAGTAAAACAACATCAACCCCACTATCTATAACCTTTTTGTAAGCATCGAAGCCCAAGAATTTTTTATCGCCTACATTTATCTTTCCTGCAAGTTCTTTGTCTTTATTAAAACTATTTAAGCTTCCCTCAAGCCTATCTCCAAACATATCCCCCATGGCATGAAGAGAAACAGCCTTATCCGCACGAAGAGCCTGCGCAGCAGCGCCAGACCCGCGCCCCCCACACCCAACCAAGCCAATTTTTAAAACATCGCTCCCTTGTGCATAAACACCGCCAGAAACAATTGGCAGAGCAGATAATGCAACAGCACCCGCCTTTAAAAAATCTCTTCGGGGCGCCACCGACCTTTTAGGAGTAGCCATTTTATCTTCCTTTACGAAAACAAGTTGTAATCAAGCAGTAAAATCATCAATACAATGGATTAAAAGTTCTCGCAACATTTATTTAGTAATTAATCACCCTAAACTACCATACCCTTGGAACTTTATAATAGCATCTTGTGGTTGGTCTTGACATAAAAACCTAATTAGAATAACGAAAGAATTGTGTGTATATAAAAGCAAGATAAATGCTTAAGATAGAAGATCAATTATGCAGGAAAGCTTTACGGAATTAGAATCAGAAGATTACTCTTCATCTATTCCATTTCCGGGAACTAACAGAACTTGGGGAAGCCAAGAACTGATCAAAAGCATTTTTTGGAAAGAATCGTTAAGAAAGCCAAATAAAGAAAATGACTTGCCCAAGGCGGGTACACCAGAATGGTTTATGCAAGCAGAAAAACTGCGCTACTCGCATTATGGAAAATGGGTTCCCAAACTCCTTGAATTCAACAAACACGCAGGCGAAAGAATTCTTTGCATAGGTTCAGGACTAGGAACAGACTGGATTCAATACGCAAAAAATGGCGCAGAAGTTTGGGCAACCACAACCAAAGATGCCCAGGACGAATTAATCAGACAAAATTTTCAATCAAGGAATCTTACCTTTAACCTTAGAAAATTATCTAAGCAAGGTATTCTATTTGCGAACTGCAGCTTTGATGTGGTTTTATTGAATGACTTTTGCAAAGAAGAAATCACCCACGAACATCTTAGCTCAGAAATACAACGTGTATTAAAGCCAGGTGGAAAACTGCTCTCCCTCTCCCAATCTCTTTTCAATATCAGTTATTTTCTAAAGAAAGTATTCCCGACAATTGTAAGCCAAAAACACCAAGAAACCGACTTTTACACTGCTACAGAACTTAAGAATATTTTCGCTTTTTGCCAAGAATCCAGAGTGCACAAAAGGCACTTGCAACGAAATGATCTGCCTCCCTTATTCCGATGGATTCCAATCCCCCTGATCGAACGACTCGTAGGCAAACATTTGATATTCAAAGGCTTTAAACCACTCTCTCAAGCAATTCCTATTTTACAAGCAGCCTAATTTCAAATATTATTAAGTTAGTTACAAATTATTTTCTTTGATAGAAAAATATGGCAGCGTTTACTGTTGGACATTCCGTATTAAGCCTTGAAGATTTCTTCAATTTACTTCGCATGCACAAAATCAAAACCCTTGTGGATGTTCGCAGCGTTCCGTTCAGTCCACGAAATCCACAATTCAATCGCACAGAACTTGACCATTCTCTTACAAAGGCGGGATTCAATTATCACTTCATGGGAGATACCTTAGGCGGCCGCCCCTTTGACGAATCGCATTATCATGAAAACGGTATAGCCAACTATCTCGCTGTACGAGAAAGTAAATCTTTTTCGGATGCACTTGCAAAATTCATGATTTGGGCAAAGGAAGAAAATGCAACATTAATGTGCGGTGAAGAAGACCCCATAACCTGCCACCGGGCATTAATGATTACGCCTGCTCTGGCTAAATTAAAAGTTTTTCCAAATCATATCCGCAAAGAAGGTGTAATCGAAACGCATCGGATGTTTATTCTGCGAACATCAATGCAGGCAAAAATCTTAAAAACCCCGCAACTGCCATCCTTATTTTCTGATGATACAGAAGATCGTTTATTCGAAGATGCAGTTGAAAAACTAGCAAAAAAATATGCTTACCGAAAAGCAGAAGAATAAATCTTAAAGATCAAAAAGATAAAGCTTGCAAGGGATTGCGCCATTAAAAAGCCTTATTGTTTTTTGTGGGGTCATTTTCATTTCATTTAATGCATGAACATACCCTGTCATGACGGCCAATTTCCATCCAGAAAAACGAGCTTTGGCAACCGAAGCAATTAGACGATACACATCAGCAACGCCTTCTTCTTGATCCAAACGAATTCCATAAGGAGGATTCAAAAACAAAATACCGGTTGTACCAGGAATTGGTTTTATATTTTC
>CAMDHK010000269.1 GCA_945897965.1 Candidatus Kuenenia stuttgartensis
GTGGTGCAGTTTGTTTTCTGCGATGCCAGCGTTCGTGCGTTGACACCCGGAATTGCCACCGCAACCTTGGCTCTTTTGGCCCAGCGTGCTGATGGTCAGGTAATACCTCCCTACTAAAGTATCGCTTCGCAAAAGCAAAAGGCTCTGGAGATAACTCCGGAGCCTTTTTTGTTTCTAGTTGCAAATCTTTCGTTTATGCCATCTTAAAGTGCAATATCTTATGATGGCCAACTGCCAGCAGTGACTTCATGCCATCGGTACTTGCAATAGCATGAATGTTCATTGCAGCTTTTTCCTGATGAGCGACCTTCTTTTCCTTGAGATCGATGAAGGCTAGGAATCCTTCGCCCGCGCCACCCGCACCCAAAAGAATATTTCCTTCAGGATGAAACTCGAGGTGTTCAACTAGGCCTTTGGATTTATCAGTTACAAACTCGTGGACTCGTTCGCTCTTTTCCCAATTGAAAACTTCGATGCGGCCGTTGGCTTCCAAGTGGTCGATGTTCCCAATTTTGCCTGTGCCACCCACTGCGAGCAGTTTGGAATCTGGCGAGAAAGCAACGGATCTCGGCCCGCCGATGGAATGCCTGCGGGCATTTGGATCCCAGGTGTACATAATGGGTGCTTCCATACTTGAAACTTTCTTGCCGGTATGGGTTTCCCAAACAACGATATGTCCGGTTTTATCAGCGGTTGCAACCAATTTGCCATCGCTGTTGAAGGCGCAGGCATAAAGCATGGATTGGAAATCGTTGGGGGTGAGTGGCTTATGTTCGCCCGTCATTTCACGGACCATTTTTGCGTCTTTGATATCCCAGATCCGCAGTGCCATGTCGTCTGCGACCGAGGCGAATAGCTTACCATCGGGGCTAACCGCAGCTTGCCTGATCCATCGTTTATGGGCATCTAGGGTTTTGATCTTTTCGCCTGTAGAGGCTTTCCACCACGAAAGCTTGCCATCGTAAGCGCCTGAAACCAAGGTGTCGTCCTTAAGAACCAACGCAGTGATATAGCTTGAGTGCGCAGGGAAGGAACGAATATCAGGCTTGGCATTATCAAAATCGATTTCATGGATTTTGAAATCCGAGCCAGCAACATAGGCTTTGCTAGAGTTTGGAATACGGGCGACTGCAAAGAGAATATCTGGCCTGCCTAGATTCTTATCAACCTTGTAACTTGTGTAATTCATGATTGCCTCGATTAAGGGTTATGCCAATACTTCCTTGACAGGTTCGGTGCCTGGGTCGGTAAGTGGAACAGGTCGCGAGCCAACATAATAGTTTTTCTGGGGGTTGATACCCAAGGCTTTGTAGATGGTTGCGAAGAGCCTTGCAGCTCCAATTTCGCCTTCCACTACCTTGTCGCCCTTTTCATCGGTCTTGCCATACACCGAACCACCCTTGATTCCGCAACCCGATAACGAGCAGCTCCAGGCGTTGGCAAAGTGATCTCGACCCAAGCTGGAATTAATTCCAGGAGTTCTGCCGAATTCAGAAAGCGTTACAACGAGTGTGTTTTTCAACATGCCCCGATCTTCAAGGTCGGTAAGCAATGTTGCCATTACATGATCCAATTCGGGGACAAGTTCCTGATGGGTTTCGAAGTTTTGGCCATGGCTATCCCACCAAGCGCGGCCTACACGAACGAAAGGCACACCAGATTCAACCAGTCTGCGGGCGATGAGAACCTGTTCTGCAAACTGGGTTGGCCCGTATTGAGTGCGGATTTTCTGGGGTTCATTAGCCACATCGAAAAGCTTCTGGCTATCCATGATGCCGTTGACTCTTAGAAAAGCCTGCTGATGGCTTGCAAGAGTGCCTGATGATCTTCCTTTTTCAAAGTTTTTGCTCCACAAGTTGCGAAGTGCCATGCGATCTTGGAAATCAATTTCGCTGATATGATCAGGCTTGTTGATGTTTTCAGGCATTACACTTTTGGAAAGTTCCATGGGGCCAAAGCGAGCGCCTAGGAATCCGCTGCCCGAGAAATTGCGACCTTCACTTTGTAGATAGAAGGAAACATAATCAGGCACCTGGCTTTCAGGCTTGCCCAATTCACGAGCCAAAACTGCACCCATATCGGGGTACTTTAATGAGGCTTCATCCTTACGGCCCCGCATCATCAATTGCGATGCGCTACCATGATCGCCATTCTTGGTGTTAAGCGAACGAATCACGCAGGTATCTTTAAAGCGTGCAGCCATCTTTGGCATGAGTTCGGAAATGCGCACGCCGGGGGTCGATGTTTGAATCGACTGGAAAGGTCCGCCGGTAATTGCGCCTGGTTTTGGATCGAATGTTTCGAACTGGCTGGCGCCCCCCGCAAGCCACAAGAGAATCATGCTCTTGCCTTGTTTTTTTAGTTCAGCAGATAAGGCGTTTTGGGCCAAGAGGGATGAACCTGCTATGCCGCTAGCTGCAGTTCCTAAAAACTGTCTGCGGGATACATTGTGTTCGCTGGAACCGCAATAATTTTTCCGAATCTTATTCATGGGAAGAGACTCGCTTTCTTTTTAGTGATTAAACCTAAATTCGGGGCTTGCCATTAACGACCACAAAACCTGCTTACTGGCATCCTGCGCATTAGCACCATGTTTTTTCAAATAACCTGCGATAACAGCTTTTTCATCCGAGGTCGCCCCACGCGATAAAACACTCCAAACCGCAAGGTCTGCTTGTTCTTCAGGGGTTGCAAGGGTGGTCATTGCTGTTACCAATTTATCTTTTCCTTCTCCTAGGCATTCTGTCTGAAATCGACTGCTGTTGCTGAAGAACAATGCTTCGGTAACTCCGATTTGGAAATCTTCGGTAGGTTGGGCAAACTGATCTGCCAGTCCTCTAGAACCACGGGAAATTTCGTCAACCTTCTTTTCCTGCTCATTTCCGGTGAGGAATTGGCCTGCTAGGCGCAGCGAAACCCCCATCTGCATCGGGGTTAAAGGCTTTAGGCGGGCCATTGCAAAATCTTTTGCCAGCGGTGTGCTCTCTCCTTCATATCGGCTCGATAGGCCGTAAACCTTGCTGGAAACCATCCCTTTTACCAATCTGGGGATGTTAAAACCATTATTTGCGAAGTCCCGGGCAAGCCAGTCCATCAATTCGGGATGACTGGGGGGATTTTCTGAATGCATCTGATCCAAGGGCATTACCAATCCAAACCCGTAAAACCGGTTCCATACTTGGTTCACAAAAGCCTTGGCAAAGAAATCTTGATCCCCCTTAGCCAATGCGAGGTCTAACAACATGGCCCGAGTCGAGGTTTTAGGCTTGGGTGGTTGGGTCTTGCTTTTCTTCCATTCCTCTACCATCTCTTTTTCTTTTTTTAGTTCTTCTTTGGTGGGTTCGGTCATGCCTGCGGGTTTTACTGTCTTGCCTGTAAGGAACATGAAGTCTGCTTGTTTTTCTTTTCCTTTGTTGGGCAGGAACTTTACTACGCCATATTCTTTTTCTGCAAGGAAAGTGCCCACTTCATAAGTTCGGGAAAAGAATGCTTTCATCCCGTAGAAGTGATCCTGCTTCCAATCAGCAACCAAAGGGTGATCATGGCATTGGGCGCACGAAACATTTACGCCAAAGAATGCCACGCTTACATCATTGGTGAGTCTGTCTAAATCCTTGACGCGTGTTTTAAGAAAATCGCTGGACCCTTTGTTTGATGCATCGGATTCATCCGCAAGGATTATATCCTTGAAAATGCGATCCCACGAACGATTTTCAGTGATCGCCTTGGTCAGGTATTCACTCATGGCACCCTTGGTACCATTCATTAAGAATGTTTCGATTTCTTGGGCCTGATGCCTTAGATGCAATGGCGATGCGATCAGCTTTTCGATTGTTTTTTGTTTCTTGGCGGGGTCTTTGTCTTCAGCAAAGGCTTTGGCTTCAGAGGCGGTTGGAATTCTACCTGCAAGATCCAGGCTGACTCGCCTGAGCCAAACAGTATCATCAGCTGCAACTGCGGGCTTCAGCTTCTTTTCCTTCCATGAGGCTTCGATGTAATAGTCGATTGCCTTCTCGATGGATGTTTCTGGTGGAAGCATCTTTTCTTCACCTTTGGCCGTCAAAGGTAGGAAAAACAGGCCCACTAAAACAATCATGGAAGTTTTTAGTCTGTATTGAGTCATTTTCTTGTTCATGAATCTATCTGGTTGGGAAAAAATCAGTAACAATGGTAGGTACTAATATTATAGCCTGAGTAAATCTAGAACACTAGCGGAATATAAAAGGTTTGCTTCTTTTTTAAGATAATTATCCTGCTACAATCACATTGGTTCTGAACGAATTATGATAGAAAAGAGACACCTCCTCCGGAGATTTTCTTACCCATGCGCCTTTGCCTATTTAGCATTTTAACGATTATTACGCTTTTGATGTGTGCAGATACTTCTGAGTTAATTGCTGCGGGTGATCAATCCGGGTATGACCGGGTTCTGGCCCCCTTTTTTAAATCACATTGCAACCAGTGCCATACGGGCGAAAAACCCAAGGGAAGCTTCGCCACCGATCCCAAACTTTTATCGATTGATTTTTCCGACCCTGCAACCCGATCCAAATGGCGGGAAGTGGTTAATGTTCTTAACAGCCACGAGATGCCCCCGAAAAAAGAAAAACAACCCGACCCCAAGGCCGTTGCATCCGTTATTGATTGGATTACAGAACAAGCTGTTGCTGCGGAATTGGTCAAGCGGGAAAGGTCGCCGATTTTGCGCAGGCTTAATCGCAGTGAATACAAAAACACGATCGCAGATCTTGTAGGCGTTGATTTTGATCCTTCTGCATTTCCCCAGGATCCGCCTGCAGCAGGATTCGATAACAATGGTGGTGCGCTGACCCTTTCGCCCCTTCATCTGGAAATGTATTTGGGGGCTGCCCAGCAAATCCTTGACCGCGCACTCGTTGAGGGTGATCAACCCAAAATGATCAAATGGCATTTCGAGCCCACTATCAATTCCAATGACCGCGTGCGCAAGCGCCTAGATCCCAAGAATAATCCGCTGGTCAATGGCGGGCAAAATCGGCAGGAAGGGGCTTGGGTTGTAATGCATCATGCAGCCGGTTCGGTTCATGCCCGTGATTTTCGCGTTCCAACTGCAGGCATTTATACGGTTCGTGTTCATGCAGCTACTCGCATTCCCAACCGGGCCCAGGTTGTAGAATCCGCATCAAAGATTCTTAAAAAGCGCCAAGAGGAACAAGATGCCAAGCAGCCTGAGCGGGCCAAAGCGCATCTTCAAAACTTTGAAAATGACATGAAACATTTCGAGGAAGATAGGCGTTTTGATTACGGCCCAGCCCGCATCAAGTTCAGCCAGCAACTTGGGCCAACCCCCAAAGTGATGGCAGAGTTCGATGTCCCCGGCTCCATTGATCAGCCTAAAACCCATGAGTTCAATCTTCGCTTCACTACCGAAACCGCAGGTATCTTTTTTGATTACGCCTACACCATTCCCTCTGCGCTTGAAAA
>CAMDHK010000270.1 GCA_945897965.1 Candidatus Kuenenia stuttgartensis
GGGGAACCTACATTGTCTTTCAAATCAGATCTCAACTTTGCCAACTCAGCTTTCAACTCTTTAACAATATCAGCATAAGAAGGGTCAGCATAAAAACTTTTCATTTCATTAGGATCTTTCTCACGATCATAAAGCTCCCAGTAATCAACATCTGGCTTGTAAAAGTGAACTAATTTAAATCGATCGGTAATCACACCATAATGTGGCCTGACCCGATGAGGCACCGGATATTCATAATAATGATAATAAAAACTCTTGCGCCAATCTTCAGGCACTTTGCCTTTTAAAATAGGCAGTAAACTTTTACCCTGCATATCTTTGGGCGCTTCCGCACCCGCTGCTTCCAAACAAGTTTGAGCAAGGTCAATCAAACCAGTAAGGTTTTTGTTAACAGATGCAGTTTTTGTAATCTTAGGCCAGCTAATCAACATCGGAGTTCTAAGTGATTCTTCAAGTATCCAGCGTTTATCAAACCACCCGTGCTCTCCAAGAAAAAAGCCCTGATCTGCTGCATAAACAACAATAGTGTTTTCAGCAAGACCTTCCTTATCTAGATAATCAAGCATTTTGCCAACAGATTCATCAACAGCCTTAATCGTTCCAAGATAATCATGCATGTAGCGGTTATAGCGCCAACGCACCAAATCCTTTCCTTTCGGATCATCCTTAAGATACTTATCGTTTCGTGGTTGATAATACGCATTCCATTTTTGAAGTTGTTCAGGAGTCATGTTGGTAGGAGGTACAAGTTTAGCATCCAGCTTAGTGAATGTTTTTTCAATAGTCATGTCTTGATCTTTAATTGCAAGTCCACGATTAGAGTAATCATCAAATAAACTAACAGGCTCGGGATAAACCCGATCATTATCATGGCCAAGATGACGAAGCGCAGGGGCCCATTCGCGATGAGGCGCTTTATGCTGGCTCATCAAAAGAAACGGCTTCGATTTGTCCCTGTTCTTCAACCAATCAATACTGAAATCAGAAATAAGATCAGTGGTATATCCTTGATGCTGAACCTTTTCGCCATTGCGAATCATCGGAGGGTTATAATAAATTCCCTGCCCTGGCAGAATATGCCAATAATCAAATCCAGTAGGATCAGAAATCAAGTGCCACTTGCCTATCACCGCAGTCTGATAACCTGCCTTTTGCAACAGCTTGGGAAAAGTTTGCTGGGTACCATCAAATTTGCTATTTGAGTTATTGTAAAAGCCGTTCATATGACTGTATTTACCCGTTAAAAGCGTCGCTCTGCTTGGCCCACAAATAGAATTAGTAACCAAGCATCGATCAAAGCGAACACCTTTATTACCTATCCGATCGATATTCGGGGTATTAAGAAGCTTTCTATTTTCGCCATAAGCACTAATCGCCTGATAGGCATGATCATCTGAAAAGATGACTACAATATTCGGCTGCTGACTTGCAGCATAAGAAACTGAACAACTTTGTAGAATTATTACAGCTATAAAAAAAATTCGTATTGTTGAAGAAAACATTATCAAGTTCCTTTAATCAAGTAGATTCAATTTCGCCATTTGCATTATCATCAAATTCACCTTCCCACCTAGCAATCACACAAGTTGCTAGACAGTTACCAACAAGATTAACCGTAGTACGAGCCATATCCATTAACTCATCAACCCCAAGTATCACCGCAACGGCTTCCAAGGGCAAACCAAAAGAAGCAAGGGTTCCGGAAAGTATAACCAAAGAAGCTCGAGGCACAGCAGCAACCCCTTTGCTAGTAACCATCAAGGTAAGCATCATGACAAGTTGTTGCTGCCAACTCATTTCAATACCAGCAGCCTGTGCTGCAAAAACAGAGGCCACAGCTAAGTAAAGTGTAGTGCCATCAAGGTTGAAGGAATACCCTGTAGGCATAACAAAAGCTACAATTTTACTAGGCACCCCGATCGATTGCATAGCAAGCATGGCTTTAGGAAGAGCAGCTTCAGAAGAAGTGGTAGAAAATGCAATTAGGGCAGGTTCTTTAACTGCACGAGCAAACTTACGCAATGGAACACGTGCAAAAAATGCCACTGGCAACAGCACCACTAACATAAAAAATACCAGCGCAACATAGAGTGTTAAAATAAGCTTGCCAAGATTCAGTAATATTCCAAGTCCGCTATGGCCCACTGTGACCGCGATTGCAGCGCCGATCCCGATCGGGGCATAAGTCATCACCAACCCCGTAAATTTAAACATCACTTCCGCAAGCGATTCAAGCCCTTGTATTAAGGTTTTACGATGCTCGCCCTTTACTTGAGTCAATCCAATTGCAAAAAGTATAGCCCAAAAAACAATTTGCAATACTTCGTTTTTCGCCATTGCATCGATTACACTAGTTGGAACAATATGCTCTAAAACCCCACCGAAAGTGGATTGTTTAGATGCAAACTCAGCCCCCTCTTTAGCAGGAACATCTAATAAAACACCAACCCCAGGTTGAAAAAGATTTACAGCAGCAAGGCCGATAACCAACGCCAGTGTTGTTACAACCTCAAAATAAATAATCGATTTTAATGCTATCATTCCGATTTTTTTTAAATCATCACCATGGCCTGCAATTCCAATCACTAAGGTTGCAAAAAGCAAAGGAGCGATGAGAGATTTAATCATTCGTAAAAATATTGATGACATCGGCTTGAGATTTTGAGCTGTTTCAGGGAAACAATAACCAATCAAAGTACCCACAACCATGCTTATTAAAATCCAATGGGTGAGCGAAAGTTTTCGAAAAATATTAAACATAATACCCACTTATTACTAAATCCAATGAGATAAAGATTTACATGAATACTAATTGATTTGATCTGAATAAAAAGAAATTACTTCAAGATTTGGGCGAACTCTTTTTTAAACCACCATCCACAGGAAGACTTTTACCTTTACCCCATATTTTTTGCATCAAACCATACCCTTGAATGTCTTTCTCTTTGATTTCTTCTCGCGTTTTCGGAACCGAATAATGTTTGTCCAAATACGCAGTGGTTAGTTCTGCAAAATATTCCTTATCACTAGACATCAAGTAACTTTTCAATTCAAAACACTTTTGATTTTTAGCATTTTGATAAGCATCTTTAATAAGTTCATTATTCCAACCCAATACCTGATGATGATAACAATGGGCAAGTTCATGAAGTAAAACCAAGGTTGCTGCATTGTTAGGCTGAAGTTTCTTATCGTTATTTTTTTCAGTAACAAATTTCATCCCGTTGATATCTATGCAGTTGAAATGTGTTCTAGGGTCAGATGGGCCTTGAGGGCCTTGCGAATAAAGACCCAATGCTCCGGGTTTGTTCCAATCTACAAAAATGAAAGTCTTGTGGAATAAAGCCTTGGCGTTATCTGGATAGACTTCATTAACCTTACGAAGAGCGACTGCCAGTAAATCAACAGGCTTGTTTGTCCATTTAGAATCAGAGTTTTGTTGCATCACCTCATCAGAGATAAAGCATTTGAAGTTTTCTATGGAATAAGTGGAGTATTTTTTATTATTACTTTTCTTGTTAGCTTGCTTGTCTTGCGCATATCCATCTTCATAACAAATAAATAACAAGCTACAGATAAGTAGGAAGAATGGCGTACCAAAATTATTCATGGTAATTCTTAAGATTAATAGGGATCAAACAAACCAAAGAAGAAAATAACCGCAGCATACTTAGGGTCAACCCCCTTGGCGCTTCCTATATTTCTGCCGTTTTTTCTAACGGTCCCATCTTTTTCAATTTTCCCAACATTTGAACCATCCTTGCGAACAGTGCCATCACTATCCACTTTCCCAACATAACGACCATCAATGCGGATTGAGCCACTAGAATCAACCTTCCCAGCATTTCTACCATTAACTCGAATAGAACCATCCCTATCAAATTTACCAACATTACTTCCACCAATTCGAACTGTTCCATCACTTTCCACACTACCAGCATGCCTACCTTCTACACGCAAGTCGCCACCAGCAAGGGTGATATTAGAGCAAAGAAAAATACAAACCAAAGCATAAAATCGAAGCATCAGTTACATCCCAAAAAGATCAATAATTAAATTTTTTCAAACCATCTCAAACTGAAAACGAAATATTAACTCTTTAAATATTAATTTACATTATCTTCTTTAACAATTCGAATCTCCCCATTAATGTTGATATTTACTAACTAAATAATAGTAACACGAAAGGTAAACCAAGATGAATCTGATAATAATAGCTGCGTTATTTTGTAATTTCACACCAATAGCCCAAATTCCAACGCATCTTGATTGGATTAATCTGACGCAAAAACCTTATAAAAATTCAATAATCCCAGATATCGGACTCACGCCACTTCTTAACCCAAGCATTCGTACTAAAGAACAATGGAATACCAGAAAAACTGAATTAAAAGAACAATGGATGAACAAGATCGGCGTTTTTCCAAATAAACCAGATAGTCTTGCAACAAAAATCGAGAGAACAGAAACTTTAACAAATCATAAAAGAATTTTGCTTAGCTTTCAAAGTGATGAAAATGATCGGGTTAAAGCTTACCTGTTAGTCCCTAATAATATTACTCAAGCTTCTAAAAATCCTGCTGTTGTAGTATTCCATCAAACGACCAAAGATACAATTAAAGAGCCAGTTGGTCTTGGTCCAAATCAAAGTCTTGCAATTGCAAATCATCTGGTTCGTAGAGGTTACATTGTTCTAGCACCAGAATGTTTCATCATGAAAGGCAAAGGGGCTCAAGCACAAGCAATAGAACTTGCGAAAAGTTCTCCCGAACTTACTGGCATGGGAAAAATGACCTTCGATTCCAGTCGCTGTATTGATTTTTTGGAAACTCATGAAAATGTAGATCCTTCAAGAATCGGATGTATTGGTTTTTCTTTAGGCGCAAAGGAAGTACTGTATGCGATGGCTTTTGAACCTCGATATAAAACTGGTGTTTTTAATGAAGGCGGTATTGGTATTCGCATGAGCAATTGGACTGATCCATGGTATTTAACTTCAAAAATGAAAGCCAATATTCCAGCAATGGAACACCATCAAGTGCTAGCACTTATAGCGCCAAGGCCGATTTTAATTATGGGAGGCAACAGCGCAGATGGCGATTCAAGTTGGCCATTCATACATGCAACATTGCCTGTATACCGATTATTTGACGCAGAAGAAAAAATTGGACTTATAAACCATAAGGGGAAACACACATTCCCAGATTCTGCCAGAGAAACCGCATACCAATGGCTTGACCATTGGTTAGATAATAAAGCAATAAAAGAGGCAGCAATTCCAAAATAAACTAAGCGAATTAAACTAACTCTTACCGTCAAGCTTTTGTTCTAACTCTTGCCAACGGTTGTAAAGCAACTCGATTTCTTTTTGAGCTTTCTCAAGAGCATTACAGGCATTGGTCAAAATCAAATGACCTGCTGTGGCTGATTTTTCCACTTCTTCATGAAGAACAATAATCTT
>CAMDHK010000271.1 GCA_945897965.1 Candidatus Kuenenia stuttgartensis
TTGCTTACGGGCCTTATGGTGGAAGATAGTACTACTAAAATTTCTCTCAAGGTTCAGGGTGGTAAAGTAGAAGTTATCCCACGCGCTGAAGTTGAGGAAGTTAGCCGTAGTAAGAACAGCCTCATGCCTGAAGGTTTGGAAAAGCAAATCACTCCCAAAGAGATGGCTGATCTGTTCGGGTATCTTATTCTGGATAAGCCTCCGGAAGATCCGAAGGCTAAAAAGATTCCGGGCGCACCGTAATATTAGTTTGATTTATTCGTATCTATTAAATAAGGAAACCTAGTTGTGCCATTGAAAATTTCCGCATTTCCCAAATGCTATCTTGATACGATTGCAGGCACTCGTGAGATGACTGTTTTTCAGTGGATCGAGATGGCGAAGAACCTCGATGCAGATGGCCTTGAGATGTATGATGGTTTTTTTACCAGCCTTGATAATGATTATATTGATAAGGTTGCAAACGCAATTCATGATGCTGGGTTTGCAATGCCCATGCTTTGTTGTTCGCCTGATTTTACGCACCCCGATGCCAATGTTCGTAAGCAGATGATTGATACGCATATTAAAAAGATTGAGGTGACTCGTAGGTTGGGTGGTAATGGTGCAGTTTGCAGGGTTCTTAGTGGCCAGCGTTTCCCCGAGGTTTCGCGTGCGCAGGGGCTTGCTTGGGCCGCTGATTGTATCAAGGCTCTTCTTCCGGTAGCCCGTCAAAACGGTATCATTCTTGGATTGGAAAATCATTACAAGGATGGTTTTTGGAAGTATCCCGAATTTGCCCAGAAGATGGATGTCTTCCTTGATCTCGTTAATTCCATCGAAGATAGAGAGAACTTTGGCGTGCAGTTTGATCCTTCCAACGCCATCGTTGCTGGGGATGATCCGGTTGAACTTTTACGCCATGTTGCTTCGCGTGTTGTCAGTATGCATGCATCCGATCGTTATCTTGAAGCTGGCGCCAACATCGATGAGCTTCGGCAATCCGATGGCACGCTCGGATATTCTGCGAAGTTAAAGCATGGCGTTACAGGTAAGGGCCTAAACGATTTTGACACCATCTTCCGTATACTTAAAGAAAACAACTATCAGGGATGGGTTAGTATTGAGGATGGCATGAATGGCATGGAAGAGATGGCGGAGTCGCTTGCTTTCCTACGCATGATGAGTCAGAAGTATTTTTCTTAACAAGGTTTGATGATGAAAAAAACAAGAGTCGCCTTGGTTGGGTGTGGCAAAGTTGGTGGGCTGCATTGCAAAGCGGTTGCTCAGATTCCCGAGGCAGAATTTATTGCTGTTTGTGATGCTGATTCTTTGCGTGCATCTAAGTTTGCGATAGAACATAAAGCTCAGGCTTTTACAACCGTCGAAGAGATGATTCTTAAAGCCAAGCCTGATGTTTTACTGATTGCTACCCCCCACCCTTTGCATCGCCAACCAACTGTTGCTGCTTTAAATGCAGGTGTTCATGTGCTTGTAGAAAAGCCCATGGCGGCATCCATTGAAGATTGCGATGCCATGATTGCTGCTGCAAAAACCAGTGGCGCGACTTTGGGTGTGATCAGTCAGCGCAGGTTTTTTGAACCCGTGCTTCGCATGAAACATGCAATTGATGCGGGGAAGATTGGCAAACCTCTTCTTGGTTTCTTCCTGATGTATTCTTGGCGTAGTTTGGAATATTACAGCTCTGATCCATGGCGTGGAAAATGGAGTACCGAGGGCGGGGGCGTGCTTGTCAATCAATCGCCTCACCAACTTGATATCCTTCGCTGGCTCATGGGCCCAATCGCTGAAGTTCAGGGCTATTTCCAAAACCTCAATCATCCGGGTGTTGAAGTTGAAGATACCGCAGTGGCTTCACTCCGCTTTGTTAATGGCGGGTTGGGCAGTATTCTTGCAAGTGTTTCTCAGAAGCCTGGCATTCATACCAAGGTACATGTTCATGGTTCGAACGGTGCATCTGTTGGGGTTGAAACCGATCGGGGCGCTACCTTTATTGCAGGCATGACGAGTATTCCTGAACCTCCTCTTAATGATATTTGGACTATTCCGGGTGAAGAAAAATTGCTCGAAGGGTTTCAGCAGGAAGATCGCAACGCATTCACCAAAATTGATGCAACGGTTCATTATCATGCCTTGCAAATAAGAGAATTCGTGCAAGCTATTCGAGAGCACAAACAACCCATGGTTTCTGCAGAAGATGGCAGAGCTACGGTTGAACTTTTCACTGCTATTTATCAATCCAGCAAAACAGGCAAGGCTATTAAGTTACCTTTGTAAGAAAGAGTTTTTATGAAAAAGATACTAATGTTGATTGTCTTATTATGGCTTGGTTTGTCTGCAAATCTGCAGGCGCAAAAGCCTAATGTTCTTTTTATTCTTTGCGATGATCTTCGCTGGGATAGCCTTGGTTGTACAGGGCACCCCCATATCAAGACCCCATCGATAGATAAGCTTGCAGCAAGCGGTGTGAATTTTAAAAACACTTTCTGCACGACTTCCCTTTGCTCTCCAAGTAGGGCTTCCATCCTTTCTGGGAAATACGCCCACGCTCATACGGTTGTAAATAACTTCACCGAGTATCCAGAGAATCTTAAGAATTTCCCTGGGGTGCTTCATGACTCCGGATACCAGACTGCTTATTTTGGGAAATGGCACATGGGTGAAGAAAACGATAACCCACGGCCTGGCTTTGACACTTTCATTACTCACAAAGGCCAAGGGAAGTACTTCGATACCGAATTTAATATTGCGGGCAATCGTAAGGTCGTGCCTGGGTATTACACTAATGTCGTTACCAACATGGCTTCTGATTGGATCGGTAAGACTGATAAAAACAAACCTTGGCTTTGCATGATCGGGCATAAAGCGCCTCATAGCTTTTATTTTCCTGAACCGAAGTATGCGCACTCCTTTGATAAGGTTGAAGTCCCCTACCCTGATACTGCTTTCAAGCTTGCGGACAAACCTGAATGGATCAAGTCAAGGTTGAATACCTGGCATGGGATTTATGGCCCTTTGTTTGATTACCGTAAAAAATTCCCCGATTCCAGCCCTGAAGCAGTTAAGGATTTTGCAGCTATGATCCGCAGCTACTGGGGTACCATTCTTTCTGTGGATGACAGCGTTGGCTTGTTAGTCAAAGAACTTGAAAAAAGAGGAGAGCTTGATCGCACTATTATTGTTTTCATGGGGGATAACGGTTTGCTGAATGGCGAACATGGTATGGTTGATAAGCGCACCATGCATGAACCTTCCATTCGTATTCCTTTGATTGTTCGCTACCCCAAGCTTACTGATACAAACGCCCCAAAGAAAATTGATAACTTGGTTCTTACTGTGGACATGGCTCCTAGTCTTCTTGAGCTTTGTGACGCCCCGAAGGTAGAAAACATTCATGGTAAGTCGTGGGTTAAGATGGTTCAGGGGGATGACACCAATTGGCGCAAATCATTCCTTTACCATTACAACTACGAAAAACAATTTCCTTACACTCCCAATGTGCGTGGTGTGAGAACCGATGAGTGGAAGTTTATTCATTACCCTCATGGTGATGATAAACCTGACCGCCATCTTGCGGAGCTTTACAACATTAAGAATGATCCTGAAGAGCGCGTGAATCTTATCAAGGATGCAAAATACGCTGGAAAAATAACAGAGTTGAAAAGTGAGTTGGGGAAATTGAAACTGGAACTGGGCCTTGAAAAAGATTCAATGCCCTTGGATCTGGGAATTGGAACAGCGTTACCTGATGCCAAAATTCGTTAAGTTGCAACCGTGCGTAGCGGATGGGTAGCAGGTGAGAGGTCTTCTGTAAGCTGGCATTTACAAAACTTCATAATGTTTATACAATGTATCTACAGGAGATTACCTATGAAGACCAGCGTAAAAAAATGGGGAAACAGCATGGCTGTTCGAATTCCCGCATTGGTTGCGAAAGATTTGCAGATTCTTGATGGAGCTATCTTGGATATTTCGGTGGATGCAGGAAAGATCATTCTTAAGCCCGAAAAAAAAAGTGCAGTAGATCTTAATAAGTTACTTTCCAAGGTGAATAGTTCTAATATCCACGGTGAAACTGATACTGGAAAATCCGTGGGCAGAGAATCTTCCCTATGACAAAATCCTATTGCCCAGAACGGGGTGATGTTGTCTGGTTGGAATTTATGCCTCAATCGGGGCATGAACAATCGGGTCGCAGGCCTGCATTAATACTTTCCCCTGCCAGTTATAACCGTAAGGTGGGGCTGGCGATTTTTTGTCCGATTACTAATCAGGTAAAGGGCTATCCATTTGAAGTTTTAATTCCCAAAGGTTCAAAAGCTTCTGGGGCCATACTTTCAGATCAAGTCAAGAGTTTAGATTGGAAGGCAAGGAATGCTTCCAAGATATGCAGGATTTCTGGCGATGTTATTGAAGAAGTATTAGAAAAAATCGGTTTATTGCTGGGTGCTTAATTCGCTAACTAAAAGGTCCTACCATGAAAAAGATGAATCGAAGAAATATGATGCAAGCCACTCTAGCAGCAGGAACAACCACTGCAATTCTATCGCAAGTACAGGGTGCAGATAATAAACGCAAAGGCAATATCAGGCATAGTGCGTGTTCGTGGTGCTTTATGAGCGGTGGTGACAAATGGACCTTGGATGAATTATGTGTGAATGCCAAGGAAGTTGGATGTACCTCCATAGAGTTGTTACGACCTGCGCAGTTTGCAACGGTTAAGAAGCATGGCTTGGAAATTGCGATTGCCTCTAATGGAGCACCTGGTGGTTTCAAAAAGGGTTTCAACAACCCCGCATATCGTGAAGAACTTTTAAAATACACCCGTGAAACCATCGATGCTTGTGCAGAGTTTAAGGTTCCTACGGTGATTGGTTTTGTCGGTTTCAAATACACCAACGCAGATGATCCGAAGAGTCCGGTGATTTCTCTTGATGATGCGGAAAAAAATTGCATTGAAGGCTTGAAGCAAATTGCTGGTCATGCGGAAAAAAATGGTGTCACGGTTGCAGTTGAACATCTTAACACCAGGGATGGTTCACACCCCATGAAGGGTCATCCGGGTTATCAGGGCGATGATCTCGATTGGCTTGCCAAGGTTGTGCGCAAAGTGGCGTCTCCCAATATCAAAATCCTTTTCGATATTTATCATGTGCAGATCATGCATGGCGATGTGATTCGTAGAATTGGCGAGTGCAAGGATATCATTGCCCACATTCATACTGCGGGAAATCCTGGTAGGAATGAACTCGATATCAACCAAGAAATTCAGTATCAACCCATCATGAAGAAGTTAGTGGAAGTAGGCTACAAAGGTTTTGTTGGACATGAATTCATCCCGACCCGCAATGCTAAAGAAGGCCTGAAGCAAGCGGTTGATGTTTGTGATGT
>CAMDHK010000272.1 GCA_945897965.1 Candidatus Kuenenia stuttgartensis
CCTTCCATCGCCATCATTTTTTCCCAGTTAAACACATAATCACTGGTACGATTTTGGCAAAGGTCTGCATATTTCACAGCCCCAATGCCGACCACATCACCCACTCTGCTTAGATCCTCGAGGCTTTCTTTGCTTTGCGTTTCACCTTCCTGGTGGTAAGCAGCCTGATACACTTCCTTTGCCAACCTTACCGCTTCATCAAGCAATTGATCCAAAGAGGCAACAGCATCACCCGATCGGGTTTTGATAGGCTTTCGATCCGCACCTAAAACGGAACCAAACGAAATATGCTCTAAGCGAGTTTGCTGCCCAAGCCATTGCTGTGCTATCTGGAACAATTGGGAAAAATGCAAGGACTGCCTTGAATCCACAACATAAAGAATGGCATCAGGCTTCCATTGCTCAACCCGATACTGAATTGTTGCAAGGTCGGTGGTCATGTAAGTAAATGCGCCATCCGATTTTCGAATCAAAGCAGGGGTTGCATCTTCGTTAAGAAAAATAGCAAGGGCCCCTTCACTTTCCCGCGCCAGTCCAGATGCGGAAAGATCCTGCACCACTTTATTCAAAAAGGGCTGATAAAAACTTTCCCCATAAGTATGATCAAAATGCACACCAAGCCTTTGGTAAACCAGATCAATTTCACCCAAACAAACTGGCATAAACTTACGCCAAAGCTCTAAGTTGGTCAGATCACCCTTGTGCATTTTTGCTGTTTCGTCCCTGCAGGCATTTTGCACAGGATCAATCACGCCTTTAGCTATTTCTTCTGGTGTTTTGAATAACTTTCTAACTTCCACATAAAGTCTTGCCAATTCTTTTACGGGCTCGTTCTGAAAAGCTTTTTCATCGAGCATATGCTTGTAACCATGCAGGATAATTCCAAATTGCGTGCCCCAATCACCCAGATGATTATCGGTAATAACCGTATGACCAAAGAAGCGTAGTGTTCGTGCCAGGCTATCGCCCAAGATGGTGCTACGAAGATGGCCCACATGCATGGGTTTTGCAACATTCGGCGAGCTAAAATCGATTACGAAGGTTTTAATTTTTTCAGGCTTAAGCACACCCAACCTAGGGTCTGCAGCCATCTCTTGTATTTTTTCTGCAAGCCATTGAGTCTTAATGCGCAGATTTAAAAAGCCAGGCCCCGCAATTTCGACAGGCTCCAAAACATCTGGAAGGGCGAAGAATTCAACAATCTTTTCAGCAACTTTTCGTGGTGAAACCTTAGCTTCTTTGGCCAACCCCATCGAGCCATTGAACTGGTAATCCCCAAACTTTGAATCTGCAGATACCTTAATTTGCGATAATGCGTCCACAGAAGCAAAGCCTGCTTTGGTTAACGCTTCTTCTATATACTTCGAAATAAATACAGGAAAATTCATGATTTGATTGGTTTTTCAAGTGACAGAAAACTTTAATATCCCAGATATAGATTAACGCTAGTCTTGTTTCCAATCGATTCGTGCGGCATCGGCCCACAGCTCTTCCAACGAAAAATAAAACCTCGCATCTTTATCAAATATATGTACCACTACATCGCCATAATCCTGCACCACCCAGCGACTGGCTTCGTATCCTTCGAGCCCTATTCGTTTATCGCCGACCTTCTTCATCCGGTCGTCGATTTCTTCTGCAATGCTGTGAATCTGTCTTCTGCTTGCCCCGGTGGAAATTACAAAATAATCGTAAAGAGGTGTGATTTTCCTCATGTCCAAAACCAGAATATCCTTGGCTTTGTTTTCATTTGCGGTTCGGGCACATATCAGCGCACGATCCAATGGTCCTGGCATTTCCATCCTGATTTCCTTTGTAAGTACCGTATTCAAAAAGAGGCTCCTCAAATAAAAACTAAATCTTCTTTGCTAGTCCTAGCGTATTTATAACCAGCCTCTTCTCATCCATCTTCACTTTAAAACGCTTGTATTTCAATTATCATACGAGAAACTTGTACAAATATTTTCTTTTTGTCTGCTAATAAGCGGTATTTGATTAAAAAGCCTTCATTTATAACCCTAATCCACAAGCTCTTACCTAAAAGAGAATATTTGTTGCACTATTCAATAAAATCCATGCTAAATTATCTCTCATTAAGCTTCACCCACCGGATATTATATGAGCAATAATGGTGTTTCTGCAAATAAAGCTTGGATCGTTTGTGGATTGCTTCTGCTTGCCACCATGATTAATTACATGGATAGGCTTACACTCAACCAAACCATCAGTCGCATCATGGTGGATTTTGACTTCCAGAAAGATTTCTACGGGAAAATCGAAGGGGTGTTCGGGCTCGCTTTTGCTTTTGGCGCCATCACCACAGGCCTGATTGTCGATAAGGTTTCCGTCAAATTCCTCTACCCACTTATGGTGTTTTTCTGGTCCCTTTCCGGCTTTATGACAGGCCTCGCCCGCGATAAAGAAGAGTTGTTATACTGTAGGGCTGCTCTTGGCTTTTTCGAAGCTGCCAACTGGCCTTGCGCTCTTGTCACCACTCAAAGGCTTTTGGCCCCATCCAAACGAACTATGGGCAACAGCATCCTACAAAGCGGCGCAGCTTTGGGGGCAGTTATCACCCCTATTATCGTTGAACTCTGCCTTCATAGCCAATTACCCGGTACACTTGCCCACCTTGCAGGCTGGCGTATCACCTTCCTCATTGTTGGACTCATTGGCCTTTTATGGATTCTTCTTTGGAGTATCGTCACCAAAGATATCTCTCTTAATGCAAGTGATGAATCTTTCGCTTCAGAAAATTCAAAATCAAGCTTTCAAGCAATGTACGAAATACTTTCTGATAGGCGGTTCTGGGTTCTTCAATTCATGGTTCTTGCCATCAATTCAACCTGGCATTTTCTAAGAGCATGGCTGCCACTTTACCTAAGAGAAGCGCATGGCTACACAGAATCCCAAGTGAATTGGTTTTCTTCTGGTTATTATCTCGCATCCGATGCGGGTGCACTAACCGCAGGATTCCTAACTTTGTTATTGATCAGTAAAGGTGCAAGCGTCATTAATTCCCGAAAATGGGTTTATGGCTTCTTTTCGCTTTTTACCTTGCTTAGCATACCTGCTGCGTTCATGCCCTCGGGGCCACTATTTCTTGTAGTTTTAATCATGATCGGATTTTCGACACTTGCGCTTTTTCCCAGCTATTATTCTTTTAGCCAAGATTTAACCGTGAAACATCAGGGAAAAATCACCGGAGCATTAGGCAGCTTGAATTGGGTTGGGATGTTTGTGATGCAAATCAGTGCAGGGTATCTCATACAAAGAACAGAAAACAACTACTTTGCAAGCTTTATCACCGATGGTTTTGGAATCGAAGAAGCGCGCAAACTCGCTCAAGGGCAGGCATACACCTGGGGTATTATCATCGCAGGCATTCCGCCGATTCTTGCTTTAATTGCTCTGCATCTTTTCTGGTACGAAAAAAACAAATCAACACAAACGCCCGCTGCTAGCTAATACCTAACTTGCAGGTACCTCATACACCAACACGGTCGAATTCACCCCTTTTCGCCTGCAAGGCCAATCATATACCACTTTACCCTTTTGCGCCTTTAATGATTCTTCATCCTGCGTCTGTAAGCGAAGGTGCGGGTTTCCTGATCTTTCCACAACCACATACTTGACCCGTGGATCAGAAACAACCAAACCCGATTTCCCTTCTAGAAAAACTTTACCGGCATAAAAATGCGACCAACAAAATGCATCTTCCACTAAATCGCCTTCTTTGCAATTGCTTGCAAGCCATTTCCCAACCTGCTTAAATCCCTCACGGTTATAATGCAATGTCTCCATGCTTTTATAAACCGAAGGCACCAATAATAATATCAACAGCAACGAAAAATGATTCAGCCTAACTAGGCCAACCCTCATACGCGACTCTTTAAAAAAGCCAACAAACGTATCACCCAAAATAACACCGCCATATGCTGACCAAACAACCACCATCATCAGCGCCAGCATCGCATGCCTCTCCGATAGATAACCCATCACCAGCGCAACCCGATAAAAAGCTACGTTCAAAATAGCAAATGAAATAACAACAACGATGACTCCAGGCTTCCACCACACCCCCTTGGGCGTCATCAACAAACCCACCAATGCAAATGCACAACCAAGGTAATTTAATCCTTTTAAATAGGAATCCCCAAGCACCATGAAGGACCACATAAACCTTGCCGCTGGCCCTTTGTCCTCACCCTCCCACCAACTCGAAAACAAGGGTGCTTGATCAAAAATACCCATCGCCAACTCTGGCCCATTCATTAAAGCCAGCCGGCTATCTGCTTCAACTTGCATTACAGCAATTTTCTCTAGTATTTTCTGCCCGGTTGGCTTTGTGGTCAACTTTCCAATCGTCAACATAAATGGCAACGCTAGTACAACAAAACCTAGCATCACCCCAACTAAACCAGTAACCATCTTCATTTTGGATTTCGAATCATTAAACTTCCCTAAAACAATATTCCCCAACATCACCACAAAGCATGCAAATACAATTATCATCCCCTCGGGCCTTACCAAATAAGCACACGCAGAAAACAATCCTGCAAAAAACCATATTGTCACTCGACCATTTTTAAACGCTATTAAAATACAAGCCAGCGCACTCGCTGCAAAAAACAAAAACATCCCTTCAGACAATCCATCCCCCAACACCTTGCTTATCGCAGGCAAAAACTCAAACAACAACACCGACCATATCGCAACCTTGATGTTAAAGATTTCAAACGCCAAGTAGAACAATGGCAGCACTAACAACACACTAAAAAATGAGGAAACCAATTGACTGCTAAGTTGATACGCAAATGGCAAATCAGATTCAACAAAGAAACGAACAGGCTTACTTACTAAATGAATTGCCAAAGGAAATCCGGGATGCTGCTGCCCCTCTTTGATCACCGACTTCCAATCCGTAGAGTTTTCAAGCAGCCACGCATAGCGAATAAATCCAATACTATCGCGCGCTGCTACTTCCGTATGAGTAATTTGCCAGGCCCGCAAACCCGCAACCAACAACATCAAAATCAACAAGATAAATACTTGCGACCTTACCGAAGGCAACGTTTTTTCTTCCACTGCTTCATTTAACATTGCTAACGCTACACCCATTCTCATTAACCAACCAACACTACGCAGCCAAATCATATTCCCATTTGGCCATTTTGGTCAATACATTGATTCCCCACCTTCCCCACCCTCTCAAAGATTCTAATGAACTGAGGATGTAAATATGCAGGTGGGCAGGAAATGAAAAGCTAAAAAGAAGCAGAGCCACGGATTAACACGGAATTACGCGGAAAAGAACAAGAGAAATCTGGTCCCTGAGCTTGTCGAAGGAACTGCCCCGCCTTTGTCAACTTTGCGTATGCGGAGTTCCAT
>CAMDHK010000273.1 GCA_945897965.1 Candidatus Kuenenia stuttgartensis
CCGGTTGCTGAAATCAATTAGTGGGTTCATTATTTGTGTTCCTTGAACTTTGCTGCAGAACAATCGTTGGGGTTTTCATGGCTTTGAAATCGTCTCGTCTAAATTCAAAATTATGCAGGTGATGGTGGTCCAGGCTGCAAGGGTTGATGAATTCAATTTTTCATTTCGCTTTGAATGCCCTATGGAGGTTAGATTGTTGGCAGCAACCGGATCCGATGAAAAGCGCGTCTCAGCAGTTTGTAGCATTTTTAAAAGTACTTCCACTTCTTCTATTTTTGGTGATCGACATAAGGCCATCTGAAAAGCTAATTCGAACCTTGCTTGATTATCGTTTGCCTTTAGCAGGATCTGTTCAGCAAACTTGCGAGCAGCTTCTACATAGGTGGGGTCGTTTAAAAGCACTAACGCCTGCAATGGTGTGTTGGTTCGTGCTCTGCGAATGACACAGGTTTCGCGGTCAGGGGCATCGAATGCCGCCATGCCGGGTGGCGGGCAGGTCCTTTTCCAGAAGGTGTACATGCTTCTTCGATATAACCCATCTCCTAAATCTGCTTTGTATTTTTCCCTTCGTTCTACCGAAACATCTTCCCACAATCCATCGGGCTGGTAAGGTTTTACACTGGGTCCGCCAAGTTGTTCCACAAGCAGTCCGCTGATAGCCAAGGCATTATCGCGAACAGTTTCTGCTGGTAATCGATTTCGTGAACCTCGGCCAAGTAGCTTATTTCGCGGGTCTTGTTCCAATCCCTTGGCATCAATGTTTGAAGATTGCCTATATGTTGAGGAAAGTACGATTAGCTTTAAAATTTCTCGCATGTTCCAGTTTTTCTTAATAAGTTCTAGCGCTAGCCAATCTAGTAATTCGGGATGACTGGGAAGCGAACCTTGAATGCCAAAATCTTCGGATGTTTCAACCAATCCTGTTCCAAAAAACATTTCCCACCACCGGTTGACTGCGACGCGTGAAGTAAGAGGGTGGTTTGGATTAGTAAGCCAGTGTGCAAGCTCAAGCCGGTTCGGAACGGTGGTAGGCAATTCTGCAAAAATCCCCGGTACACCCGGTTCTACTACTTCTCCAAGTTGATCGTATTGGCCTCGTTTTAAAATATGGGTGGGGCGACGGGGTGTCAGTTCTCCCATTACCATCGTTAAAGGCATAGCTTTTTCTAACTCTGCTAGTTTTTTGGGAATCTCTAGCAACTCTGCTTTTATCTGTTTAGCTTGCGTGTCTACATGATCCAGATAATAGGATTTCAATTGTTCCAACTGGATGGCAGAACGATTTGCAGGTGCAACTACCAATATTTCTTTGAGTCCTTGGATTGTTTCGCCCTTTGAAAGTTGTGCTGCATCTTTTGGGCTCAGGACAGTTGAGAAAAGGCGCACATCATCTATTTTTCCTGTGAAGGGGATGGATGATTGTCGCAGCCCGATGTGGAATGGTTTGTTAGTTTTAAGAGATCCTTCAAGCTTATTGTTGGTCGTGATATCTAGTTCCTGAGGTTGCCCATCAACATATATTTTTACACCCGATGCTTTTCGTGAACCATCATAGGTCACGGTAATATGGTGCCAAGCATTTAAGGTGAGTGCTTTTTTTGTCACAACTTTAAAAGCACTATCAGGCCAGTGGTTGACGAAATGGCTCGCAACTTTGCCACTTTCAAGAATAACATCGTAGCCTCGGTAGGCATTCGCATCATCCATTTTTGATAACACGGTGCCAGCTTGGTTGCTGGTTGGATAAATCCATGCAGCGAACGAGCATGTCTGATCACTTTCAAATACACCTGTTTCAATTGCAGAAATATGGGTGTTGCCATCAAATTGTAATGCTTTACCAATGCGACCTGGAACAGAAGCAAAGGTGCCTTTTATAGTGCCAGGATTTTGCATTGAAATGGTGTTAGCAATAGTTGGGCCTTTGCTATCATCCAAAGGGAAGTGCGCTACTAAACCCACAGGGCCAGCAGTTTCAATTTGTTCCTTACTCAATGACATTTCCCATTTAGTGATGTCAGCATCAATTTCCATTGAACGCTTTTTCAAGCGGTTTGTGAGTTCTTCATTGCTTGCTTCTAGCTTTGATTTTTCTGCCAACTGGGCTTGTGATGGAACTTTTAATAACGGTTCCGCCATTCGGCCTTGGCTATAAGAAACCAACTTGTCCGGGATGTTATTGAAGTATGCTGCGAACCGATAATAATCCTTCTGGGTTAATGGATCATATTTGTGATCATGGCATCGGGCGCACTGCATTGATAAACCAAGAAAAACCGTGGCAGATGTGTGCACACGGTCTGCAACATATTCCACCCGGTATTCCTCTTCAATTATTCCACCTTCAGTAGTGAGCACATGGTTACGATTGAAACCCGTTGCGACTTTCTGATTTAATGTCGCATTGGGAATTAAATCGCCTGCAATTTGTGCTGTAAGAAATTGATCGTAAGGCATGTTCTTGTTGAAAGCCTGAATCACCCAGTCTCGCCAGGGCCAAAGCGTTCGCATTTCATCATTGTTGTAGCCGTTGGTGTCTGCATATCGGGCGGCATCGAGCCAATGCATTGCCATTCGTTCAGCATGCCGATTCGAATTCAACAAGCGATCTGCAACGCGTTCGTACGCACCTTCTGCTTTATCTGCAAGGAATGATTTTGTTTCATCTAGGGTCGGGGGCAGGCCGGTAAGATCAAGGGTTACCCTGCGAAGCCAGGTATTACGATCAGTTTCGAGCGTAGGGGTGATTTCTGCGGCTTCGAGCTTTTGAAGGATAAAATAGTCGATTTCATTTCTTGGCCAGTTGGATAATTTAACCTTTGGTAGGCTAGTTGATTTTCGGGGTGGCACAAAAGCCCAGTGTTCTGCGTAGGGAGCACCCTCTGTAATCCATTGATTCAAAGTTTTTCTTTGGCTGTCAGTCAAGGGCTTATTAAACGAAAGCGGTGGCATCTGGGATTTGTCATGTGCATCTATGCGGGTTATTAGACTACTAGCTGCAGGATTATTTGGAACGATGGGGTGATCATTGTTTCTTGTTTTTGCAATAGCTGCTGGGCGGAGATCCAACCTTAGCTTAGCTTTTCGCGAAGATTCATCCTGCCCATGGCAATTCCAGCAATGGTTTGCGAGAATCGGGCGAACATCCCGATTGAAATCTATTTTCGATGCGGGATCCTGAGCCATTAAAGGCATGATGCCCAATGCGAGGAATTGTAGCAAAACTGCAATTTTGATTCTTGCGTATCGGTGTTGAGTCAATGGGTTAGTCATCATCCTTGGTCCAGTATCTTTTTGCATTTTAATAGTGTTGTTGCTGTCGGTGTTAGTTTAGCAACAAATCAAAACCGATTAGATTACACTATAATCATGCTAGCAGTTTTTTGAACCTATAATCTTCACTTAGACCTTAAGTTACTTGCATTCAGACCTGCCCCCTTTTCTCTGTTTGGGTTTGTGTTTTCTAAAAGTTGGGAAGTTGTGTTGAAAGAAAATCCTAATTGATTTATTTGCTTGACTTGCGTGAAAAAAGTGAAACATGGGTTTGGATTTATCTGATGTTTACCGCTTGACACACTAGTGCATTATTGAAGAAAATAGATTTAGTGATTTAAAAACGAAGATACAGGATGTTAACTCATGATACATGTCACTTGCGATCTTTGCGGGCAAATGATCGAAGAGTCCAAAAATCATTACCGGGTGGAAATTGAAATATTTGCAATGGAACAAAACAGCCCGATGGTGGAAGAAGATCTCGATCAAGATAACCTTGAACATATCGCAATGTTAATAAGCGATCCTGATACAATAGAGCCATTGCCTGCGTTGACAAAAGCGAAGTACGACTTGTGTCCGAAATGCACGGAAAGGTTTCAACGCAATCCCTTGTCGAGAGAAGCTGATTCTTCGGTGAATTTCAGCGATAATTAATTCAGGACATAATATTGCTTACGCCAACCTTAGTTATTCTCTCGCTTAAATATGCAGTGGGGGCGGTTACGGTTCTTCTGGTCTTTTCGTTGATTGCCCTGGCAAAGGGTAAAATAAAGTTACATGGTAAAATAAATCTCGCCTTTTTCATATTAACAGTGGCAGCATTATTTTTGTTTGAAATCGTGGTCCGAATGATTGATCCAGTGCTATTTTCCGGATTGTGGAAAAATGCAGTATTGGCGAAGTCGTTGAAGATTCATTTATGCTTTGCGGTACCTAGCGTATTTCTAATGGGAATTATGCTGTTCACCGGCTTAAGGAAATTGAAGTTTTGGCATAGAAGGGTTGCGATAGTATTTTTGGTTTGTTGGGTTGGCACATTTTATACGGGGATTTTTTGGCTGCCTAATCATGTTGAAATGAGCAACAAAGCAACTTTTTCTGGGGCTCAATAAGATGCAAAAAAAAGGCATGAATGTTGCTAAGGTTAGCGAACCCAATGCGGATGATTTTGCAGGAGCGTTGCCCCAAGAGGTCGGGAATGTACCAGATTTTGAAAATCAACCGCCCCCGATTGAAAAAGTGGTTGAGGCGATGTTTTTTGTGGGCGGTCAGCCCTTAACATCACAAAGGGCGTGTGAAATTTTACGGGGCCTAGATCTCAAAGAGTTTGTTGTCATCATTGGCGCGTTGAATCGGAAGTATAAGTTGGAAAACCGCCCTTATCGAATTCAGCCCAAGGGTAATGGTTATGAAATGACCATCCTGCCTAAATATCGAATCATTGCTGATAAATTGTATGGGATGTTAAAAGAGGCAAGATTATCTCCGCAAGCTTTGGATACTTTGGCCTTGGTTGCTTACAAGCAGCCGGTGTGCAGGCAAGAAATTGACACTTTAAGGGGTAATGATACCGCTGCGATTATTCGCCAGCTGGTAAGGTTGGGCCTGATCTCGGTGCAAAGGGGCCAATCCGAATCCCGGGAGATCACTTATGGAACGACAAAAAAGTTTTTGGAACTTTTTCGGTTAAAAAGTTTAGATGACCTTCCCCGACATCAGGAAATGGAAGAACTTTAGTCAAATTTTCAACTTTTCCAAAGGGAAAAGAAATTCGTGCACTTTGGATTAAATGTGCGTGATTTGTGGGTTTAATTTGGGTTGTATAGCTTAACAAATGGCCTTCCGTTATGTGGATTAGGCCCTAGATTTAGGTGTATGTTGGGCTTTTACATGCAGGAAATACAAGATGTTTGGGAAGCTTAACTTGACGGTAGGGGCCTTAAATTCCTATCATATCATTGTTCGCTTAACGGCGAGCGTGGCCCTGTCGTCTAGGGGCCTAGGACACAGCCCTTTCACGGCTGCGACACGGGTTCGAATCCCGTCAGGGTCATTGGTGTTTAGCACCAAGATATCCAAGCGGTAAAGCATTCCTAGGGCTTTACC
>CAMDHK010000274.1 GCA_945897965.1 Candidatus Kuenenia stuttgartensis
GGCGGAATGATGGGCGGTGCCCCAGCAAATATGCCAGGCGCAGTAAACGCAATGGGCGCACTGACAGGCGGTGGCGCACCATCAGCCCCGATGCCAGTACAAAGAACTGAAGTCAGGTTTATTGAACCAGCAGGCATGAAAATCTCATGGTTTGCGCCTGGTTCAGATGGCAAGCCTGGTTTCAATTCGCAATACCTTGAATCCCCCGGTCGATATAACTTCCTTCAGGCTGCAATATATCGTCTGAAACTGAGCGAACTCCCAAATCGCCCCGAGTTGGTGGCACTTTACCCCACCATGGAAGTGGTACCCAGCACCGGCAAGACCAGCACTTTCCTAGCACATAGCTCGGTTCCTGTAAGCTTTACGGAAGAAGATATCCAACAAGTTGCAGCAGGTAATTTTGTGGTCAAGGTTATTTATCTTCCAGACCCACAATTTCAAGACCTTGCTACCGCAGGTGGTTTGGATGAAGTTGTATCTTCCAGACTTGAACCCGGTGTTGACCCTATCGCTGAAGCTCAACGAAGAGGTAGCATTCTCTTGATCTTAAGATTAGGCAACATCGACTTGGAATTGACAAATACTCCAGCAATGGATGCACCTCCCGGAGGCGGCATGAGAATGCCAGTTCCCCCACAAGGAATGCAGGGCGGACCAGGTATGGGACGAATGGTGCCTTATGGTATCTCAGGCCCCGGGCCAATACCTGGCCAGCAGGGCATGCAAAGAATGCCAAGCATGCAGATGATGCCTGGTGCACCACTTAATCTTCCAAGTGTACCAAACATTGAACCTAAAAATTTACCTTCCCCAGTCTCGCTTCCTTCTACCAGCATTAAGGAAGTGCCCGGGATTACTACCAGCCAGAGTAATAATGAAGAAACAACGATAATTCTCAAAAAGGAAACGCTTCCTTCAACAGGAACCTTACCCCCAACAGGATTAGAAATTGTTCCAGGGAATAATGGAATCACCACTAAGGTTCCAGAGATTAAAAGCGGAGTACCGCAATCAATAATCCCACCTTTTGTAAACAAGTAAAGGTGAGAGAAACTAAAGCCGGCGGTCGGGGCTACAATCCTCGAACGCCGGCCTTTTAATTACCTTGTTCTTTGGCACTAAGATTTGGCAAGAGTTCCATGAGGCTTTTCTATGCTTCACAAATACACAATATCTCTGACATGCGCCTTGCTGATCAGTCAAATTACTTACTCCCAGCAAATGGTAATGGGGCCAAACATTGGCCAATCACCAGTGCTGTGGTTAAATTTCCTTGCGCCAGAAGGAATAAAAACCACGATCTATCCTGGGAACAACAGGCAATTCGCACTGCCCGAAAAACAGATGGTTGGTATGAGGCCGGGTTATGTCTATCGCTTCAAAATGAATAATATACCAGGAAATCCTGAAGCAGAGCTCTACCCGACTTTAGAAGTAAGAGGCAGCTTGCAAATGCCGAAAGTTGCAAACCCTGTAAACTTTCCCGCACCCATTAAAATCAACAAACTTGAAATTGAATCCGCACTCAAGGGTAACTTGATTACAAAAGTCGTCTATCTGGAAGATTCAGAAAAAGCTGAAGCAGTAACCACTACAATTGAAAACCCAATCGAATCTTATGTTCCTGCTGATTCGAATCTGGTGCAAGATGCCAGAAATCGAGGCAGAGTAATGGTTATTTTCCGCATGGGTGGAAAAACAATCAGCGAACAGGAATTACAAGCTAATTCAATCCCCGGAACCGTGCAGTTAGAGGGCGAAAAGTACCTGCCCGCTCCCAAATTTCCACCTATCATACCTTGCGAATCTTTTGCTTTTTTTGACCCTAAGCTTGGGCCACGATTTTCCAAAGCAGAACTGATTTACGATGGTGGCGACCAAATACCCAAGGCAGGCTATGACAATCAAGGCAATCTTCAGGGCGTGAACCCCGAAGATACTATTGCTCAATACACCGATACCAGTGGCAAAAAAAGAATTGCACGCTCTAACCGTGTTATCCTTTCCGCACCAAGATTTGCAATCCTTGCACAAGAAACCGTTTGGGCTAATGTGAATACGGTTCAAACTTTCAACGAACAAAAAGCAACCATCACGGATAGCCAGTATCGCACCAACACACCAAGTCTTCAGGCAAGGGCCATGAATCATCTCAATAGCTTCAAGGGCGACCTAAGGCTAAAGGGCACCGAAAACACCGTAGGCTTAGGAGAAATCCATCGGCTTGAAATTTTAAGGGCCCAAACTCTCGATCTTTTAGTCAGAGAATCGATCAATTCTGAATCTACCATTAGTGCGCGAGACAAACAAAAAGTTGCCTTAAAGCGACAAACTGAAAATGTTAAAAAGTTTTCTTCCTCGCTGGGTCTAAGAGAAAATGCTGGCATCGAAGGAACCAGCGTAGTGGCACGAATTCAAAATGGCGCTGAAGTGATCAAAGCTAATGTGCAAACCCGCGAAATTGTTATCACCGAAGATGAAGCTTGTGAAATAGAAACTGATAAGCCTCTTTCTCTTTTAAAGTTAGCTGACAAACCTACCGCAAAGGTTGGCGAAATTGTCACCTTTACTCTTCGTTACACGAATCTGGGTAGCAAACCCATGTCCGATATCGCAGTCACCGACAGCCTCGCAACCAGACTAGAATATGTACCGAGCACCGCAGTTTCTGATCGCGATGCGGTTTTTACCATTCAAAAAAATGAATCTGGCTCACTGGTTTTGCACTGGGAGATCACAGGCAAATTAATGCCAAAAGAATATGGGATCATCCGTTTCCAAGCTAGAGTACGATAAACTTTAACTTCACTAAAATGGGTTTAGTTTTTTGCCTTTTTAAGAATCTCATCCAACTTCGCAGGTAACTTTTCTACCTCAGCTTCATCCTTTGCCTTCAGTGCATGTAAAACTTTTCCTGCCTTGAAAACAAATACCTCCGTAACTGAATCAGTAGATAGCCGATAAGCAGGCGGGCCAGGATTGTATTCAAATCTGCCTACAGGTGTGCCCGCCAAATTATGCTCGTTTGCCCATTTCAACAAATAAGCATCTTGCGTACTGTCCTCACTTACTAAAGTTACCCAACCTTTAAATTCTGGCCTCGCTTTTGATTGCTTTTCAATTAATACTGCGACTTTAGATAACCCATCCGACATTTTCTTGGTGAAAACAATCACACCTTCCTTTTCCGATTGTTCACACACATAACAATGTAATTTCCCTCTTTCAGGACCTGAAGCCACCAACATCGTATAAGGGGGTACTTTTTTGTTTAATAAACCAGCATTTTCATTCAGCATTAAACTCGGCAGAATAAATAGAATAAAAGGTATTACATTTTGCATTGGATTTTGCCCTATTCAGGTATGTTTGACTCAACAAATTGATTTTACTCTTTTTCCTTACCAAATCAAAGCTGATTGCCTTCAAATCCTAAAACCCTCCAAACCACCCATTCAAACATAGTTAAATTGTTTAAAATAGATCATAGTTCCACGGTCGATCTTGACGAATTACTTAGATAAAGAGATCTTGTAAAACTTGATGCTAATAGTGCATAGGAAGGTACTTAGGCATAATAGATTTACAAAGTCTTAGACTTAGGCCAAGGAAGGCTCATGATAAAGTCTGGATCACAAGGAATTGATTTCATTAATTCTCAAGCAATTGATTTTGCTCGGGAAGTTCTGCACGAAGAAGCTGCGGCTTTAAATCTCGTTGCACAAAGACTCGATGAAAATTTCTTGCTCGCACTTCAAGCTATTTGGGAAATGACCACTCAAAAGGTAGGCAGAATTGCAATTACCGGCACAGGCAAAAGCGCTGATGTTGGACTTAAAATGGTTGGCACCCTTAATTCTACTGGAACTCGAAGCTATTTCTTGGATGCAGTAAGGGCGGTGCATGGCGATCTTGGAATGCTTCACCCTGAAGATATTGCACTTGTTTTATCGCACAGCGGAGAAAGCGAAGAAATACTTAGGCTGCTTGGCCCATTGCAAGAGCATTGTAAAAAAATAATTGGCCTGACTGGAAACAAATACAGCACACTCGGAAAAAAATCGGACATCACCATAGCTTATGGTCCGCTAGATGAAGTTTGCCCATTAGGATTAGCACCCAGTGCAAGCAGCACTTCCATGATAGCCCTTGGTGATGCCATGGCTTTTTGCCTAATCAAAGCGAATCAATTTTGTCAGGAAGACTTTGCAAAGTTTCATCCTGCGGGCAGCCTTGGAAAAAAACTCATGCGGGTTGAAACCGTCATGCGCCATGGGCATGAACTTCGCTTAGCATCTGAGCAAGATACCGTGCGGACCGTATTTTCCAAATCAAGCCAACCTGGCAGAAGAACGGGTGCGGTTATCCTGATCGATTCAGATGATAAACTCTGCGGTATCTTCACCGATAGCGATCTGGCCCGCTTGATCGAGACCAGAAACGATCATGCATTAGACAAACCGATCTCAGAAGTGATGACTAAAAACCCTAAGACAATACTTTTAGGTTCAAAGGTTGTTGATGCAATTGAACTCATGAAACTAAAAAAACTCAGTGAAATCCCTGTTGTTGACGCAAGTAATATCCCAAGAGGATTGCTCGACATTACCGATCTGATCAGCCTTGCGCCTGCTATGGTTATCCCTTCATCCAAGGTGGCGTAATAAAGAAAATGACCGCAACCAAAACACTTACACTTTCAGAACGATGCAAAGCAATTAAGCTAATTGCAATGGATGTTGATGGTGTGCTAACTCAGGGCGGGATCATCCACGACGGCACGGGCAAGGAGTGGAAAGTTTTCCATGTACGCGATGGCTCGGTGCTTAAAAAACTCAACAAGTTTGGTATTGCCACAGCTATCATCACGGGGCGCAGTTCTGTTGTTGTCGAATACAGGGCAAAAGAACTTGAAATTGACATGGTTTTCCAAGGGGTGAGTAATAAAGCTAAAGCCCTCGAGGAAATTATTTCATCGACTGGCATTACAGCCCAAGAAATTGCATACATCGGCGACGATCTTGCTGATATTTCGATCATGAAGTCTTGCGGTTTGGCAGCTTCACCTAACGACGCTTGTTTTGAAGTCCGAAATTGTTCGAACTTTGTTAGCAAAAATCCCGGTGGTAAATCTGCGCTACGCGATCTCGTAGAAATCATTCTGAAAGTTCAGGGTAAGTGGAATCACCTATGTGCATCCCACTTAAATTAATTTATCGAGGCGCAGTATGACGAAGGAGTGGTTCTAAAGTGTGGACTCCGAAGCGAATCTTAATCCTTGGATTCGGGTTCTCCCTATTTATGGCGTTGTACTTTGTTTACGCCTATTTTTTGGGAGCAATCGATGGTATTCCCCCGTTGCCT
>CAMDHK010000275.1 GCA_945897965.1 Candidatus Kuenenia stuttgartensis
GATCCCGTAACTTTTGAAAAAGAGTATAACGGTGACGAAGTGGCATTCATGAATGCCATGGATCAATACAAGCGCTCTAATCGCAGGCCATTTCCAACATGGAGTGAGGTGCTTGAAGTATTGGTTTCGCTGGGATATCGTAAAGTTGCAGAAGCTGCACCTTTGCCCGGATTACCTGTGAAAATAGAAAACAAAGATCAAGTTTAAATCTGGTTTTACTCGGGATCGATTTCCAATCCAACAGCTCGCATCAGTTCCAATGCATTTGAATGTCTGACAACACCAGGCTTCATGGTGTAGTCGAAGTTCAAATTTCCTTCTTCAAACTTATCAGCGAAGTGAGTGTTCTTGGCATCGGATATTGATTGATCTGCAATTGCAGCGAGAGAAAGATCGTGCGTGGTTACTATGCCAATTGCGGATCTGCGCAAAAGCCCTTTAAGCACGCCTGAAGCACCCAATTTTCGATCGTGAGAGTTGGTTCCGCTGAAGATTTCATCCAAAAGAAAAAAGACCGGAACTACGCCATCTGCAAGATCCACTACCTGCCTAACACGCTGGATTTCTGCGTAGAAACGCGATTTTCCCTCTGCAAGGGAATCCTGGATTTTTAAAACCGCAGCAAGGGCCATGGGTGATATTTGCATGGATTTGGCTTTTACGGCTGCCCCAGCAAAAGCCAGAACAGTATTGATGCCCACGGTTCTTAGATAAGTGCTTTTACCCGACATATTGGAACCGCTGACAATCATAAGTTTGGTCTTGGAATCCATTTCGAGATCGTTGCGCACGCATGCATCTTTGTGCATGAGCGGGTGCCCAAGCCCGGTGGCATGGTAGAAGGATTTTTCTTGGGAAAGTTCAGGGAAGATATCTTCTGGATTCTCAAACGAATAGTTGGCGAAAGAATTAAGCGCTTCGAACTGGCCGATAGTTTTCATCCAGTCGTGTACATGTTTGCCATTGGTGGTGCGCCAATTTTCGAGCCCGTAACCAACCACAATTTTCCAATTCAGCAAAAAACCAACGGGGGAAAACATAAGGTTTTTAAGCGCATTGGAAAGATCGATCCAGACCGCCAGATTAGAAATTAGAACGGATGGAGGATTTTTCGAAGATGTATCTTGAATCCGGATTTTCATTTCCTTGAGCTTTGCGCTATTAAATGAGTTGTTTTCGAGGAATGCCATCGCTCGGGATAATACACCAAAAGACCCGGTATGAAGGTCAACGCCTTGGTAGATTTTTTCCAAGCTGCGGGCCATGAATGCGTGGAGGATGATATTTGCAAAAATAGCGATGGCGATGGGGAAGAGTCCCAACCCCAAAACAACGCAGGCATGAATAGAAAATAAAGAATAGCAGGCAAGGGCGAGGGCGATAAAAAGTGGGATTTTAGATAACAGATGAGGGGGTTGATCTGCCCATGAAACCAAAGAGGCAATATCTGCTGGGTTTTTGCTACCGCCAGCGCGTGCATTCATTTCCTGCCTTAAACTAAGTAACGGTGCAAGTTCTCGGATGGATTCTTGCCTGCGAATTATTTCATTCGCATCTGCAGGGCCTTGCAACCATTCTGCAAGGGTTTTTTGCCCTACAAGTGTGTTTGCAATGCATAGCAATTCGAAAAGTGAACCAGTCCCGAAAATATCCAGATCATCTGCATAAGGGTGGTTTGCAGTGCGAAAACGCATGCCTTGGCTGCCTTTTCCCTGCCATTTAAATTTAAGCCTTGCTACCCCTGATTGATAAAATTCGAGATTACGGGAGACATCCTGCCAGGCCCGGGTCACTTTTTCGTGTAATACAAGCAAAACAATAAAAGGTGGAATTGTGGTTAATAACAACCATGCAGAAAATTCTTGCCTGCCTAAACTAAGCCAGCAAAGTAAGCCAAACAAAACAAACCAAAGGATTCTGGACTGGCCCAGTAGGTTTTCCCACCGTGCAAGAGATTTGTTTTTAAGCAGTAGGGATTTTTCCCTTTCCTCATAAATGAGAAGAGGGTTTTGTTCTGAGTGGTTGGTTGAAAGTTGTGCCATGGTTTATCTATCGGTTCCAATGATTAATAATCATCTTTTTACAAGTTTGCAGGGTTAGATGCCTTAAAATTAATGTGAAAACTTAAAAACGGGGGGAAGAAAGTTTAAAAGTCCGATTCTGCAGTCTGGGTAAGGTGAATATACTTTCAGATTCAACCTTTGTTTGATTGACTGAAATAATTAATGCAGTTAGCCTAATAGATATACAGCCCGCCTTCTTGGAGAGCAAAATGATTAGAATTGATGCTAAAAAAGGTCCCCAATTTTGTGACGGTTTTACACGCAGGGATTTTATCCATGCAGGGGCTCTTCCTTTGCTTGGTTTAACTTACCCTAAATTTTTGGCAGCCAAAGCAGCGGCGCCAGCACCCGTTGGCGATTCGGATGTAAATTGCATCATGTTATTTCTCGTAGGTGGGCCAAGCCATATCGATACTTGGGATCCTAAGCCAAATGCGCCTGAAGAAATTCGAGGCCCTTTCAAAACTATTCAAACTAATGCCCCGGGCGTTCGAATCACCGAGATCTTTCCAAAATTAGCCAACCATATGGATAAGGTTTCACTTATCAGATCTGTTTATCATACCGCCAGTGCAGTGCATGATACAGGCCACCAAATGATGCAAACAGGCAGACTGTTTACAGGCGGCATTGAGCATCCTCATACTGGTTGCGTCATGACTTATCTAAAAGGGCAAAGGGGTGAAGTTCCGGGCCATGTTCTTATCCCAAAGCCCATTGGCCGAACGGGTGGTAACATGCCTCATGGGCAGAATGCTGGTTATCTTGGTAAGCAGCATGACCCATTTGTTTTGGATGCGGATCCTTCTGTAAAAGATTTCAAAGTTCCAGATTTACTGCCCCCTGATTACATCACATCGATAAGGGCGGATCGCAGGCGTAAATTGCGTGATTCAGTAGATGCGAATGTTGCAGCTTTCGAAAAAGATTCTAAATCCAAGCAGTTTGATGATAATTTCAACCTTGCTTACAAGTTGATGACCAGCCCAACAGCGCGTGAAGCTTTTGCTTTGAATCAAGAAACCGATAGCATGCGCGATCGATATGGAAGAACCCGCTTTGGCCAATCCTGCCTACTAGCCCGAAGGTTGATCGAACGGGGCGTTAGGTTTGTGACTGTGAATATGTTCGAAACCGTGTTTGATGAAATCACCTGGGATATCCACGGATCAAGGCCATTCACCGACATCACCGAAATGTCGAAACTGGTGGCACCAAATTTTGATCAGGCATTCAGTGCATTGATGGAAGATCTGACAGAAAGAGGATTGCTGAAAAATACCGTGGTAACAGCTTTGGGTGAATTTGGTCGAACGCCAAAAATCAATCCCGCAGGTGGGCGCGATCATCATCCTGGAGTATGGACAATATTAATGGGTGGCGGGCCAATCAAGGGCGGCAGGGTGGTAGGGGAATCCGATGAACTTGGATATGCGCCCAAAACCAGACCCGTATTACCAGGCGAAGTTGCTGCAACGCTTTTCAAGGCTTTTAATCTTGATCCCCATCATGAACTCCCCGGGCCACAAGGCAGACCGATGCCCCTTGTTGATTTTAATCTTAACCCGATTCGCGAACTGTTTTAATTGCCTTTAACCTTTGTCGGATTATCTCATCATGTGCAAAAAATTAATGATCGCAATGTCGGTGTTATTTCTCGGAGTTTCCTTCGCTGATGCCCAGCAAGTTAAGGTGCTACCCGAGGTGATTGAATTGCAAGGACAGGGCGAATTAAGGTCTGTTTTTGTAGGCATTGTGCAAGATGGTTCTGTGGTTGCAGATCTTTCTACTGTTGCAAATTTTAATTCTTCTAATCTCAAAGTCTTTACCGTTGATCAAACTGGAAAAATTAAAGCTGTTGCAGATGGTGAAGCCGTTTTGCAGGTTAAAACTAAACAGGGAGACGCAACTGCTAAAGTCACCGTTAAAAATGCACTTGTCCCTAAAAAAATTAGTTTCGAAAACGAAATCATTCCTGCTCTTACCCGTGCTGGTTGTAATTCTGGTTCCTGCCATGGCGCCCTTGCAGGCAAAGGCGGGTTGAAGTTATCTCTTCGAGGTTATGATCCCGCTGCAGATTTATTTGTTCTTACCAGACAGGCCAACGCCCGAAGAGTTGATTGGGCTAATCCTGATTCAAGCCTTTTGCTAGCCAAGGCTTCGTTGAAGTTGCCACATGGTGGCGGTAAAAAACTTCCGAGTGATCATCCTGATTACAAACTTCTTTCTGATTGGATTTCGCAGGGAACAATGCCTTCGTCCCCCAATGAGCCAAAAGTTGCTGCGGTAGAAATCATACCCAGTAAGCTAAGACTAAAATCAGGTGATAAGCTTCGGATGATCGCTCAGGCCCGATACACCGATGGCAGGGTTCGTGATGTTTCTCATTGGGCCAGATTTTCTTCCAGTGAAGATCTGGTTGCCTCGGTTGATCAGGATGGCGCAGTTCAAGTTTCGGGCAATGGCGAGGCAAGTGTTATCGCTTTATTTGCAAACCATGCGGGCTTGGGGTCTATCGTTTCGCCTTTCGCTAATAAGCTTCCAGCAGATTTCCTGAGTAGTGCCCCGAGAAACAACTTCATTGATGAGTTTGTATTACGCAAATTACAAGAATTGCAATTGCCTCCCTCTGGACAAACCACCGATTCACAATTTATCCGAAGACTATATTTAGACATGGCTGGCATCTTGCCTACTGAAAAAGAGTTGGACGATTTTGTAAAAGATACTCGTTTAAATAAAAGAGAGTTGATTGTTGATTCTCTGTTGAAAAGGCCAGAAACGACTGATTATTGGGCTTATAAATGGTCGGACATGTTATTGATTTCTACGCGGAATCTTAATCAGCAGGCTGTCTGGGCGTTTTATCAATTTGTACGAAAGTCTGTCGCTGATAATCTTCCTTGGGATCAATTCGCCAAATCCTTGTTGACCGTTAAGGGTAGTAATCTCAACAAAGGTGCTGCAAATTATTTCGTGCTTCACAAAGATGTTACAGATCTTATGGAAACCACCGCAGTTACTTTCATGGGAATGTCTCTCACTTGCGCACGCTGCCATAATCACCCGATGGAAAAATGGACTCAAGATCAGTACTGGGGGATGGCAAGTTTGTTCGCGCGCATTGGAATAAAGAACGGCGATGTTGCGAACGAAATTATAATTGAAACTTATCCTGTGGGGGAAGTGTTGCACCCTAGAAAAGGTGTTGCGATGCCCGCTACTCCATTAGATGCCCCACCTATGAAGGCTGGTAATTCTGAAGATCCAAGGTTGGTGTTTTCTCAATG
>CAMDHK010000276.1 GCA_945897965.1 Candidatus Kuenenia stuttgartensis
TATATTCTTGAGGAATCCGATCAAACAATTGGCAAAACCTCCACAAACCAACACCATTGCAAATCCAGAAAACTCTTCAGAAGAGTCGTTGCTCAAATATAAAAAGACTCCTAAAGAACTTGAAGACGCTTCCAAAATGACTGAATCTTATGCCTATGATTTTGCCTTTCAAGAATGGTGCAATAATTGCATTATTCGTTTGGCAATTCTTGAGGTGTGCGCTTTGTTTAATATGGTAGGTGTTTTTGTGTCTGGCAATGTCATCAATTTTGCTTGCGCCGGAGTTCTCGTTGCTTTTATAGTTTTACTATTTCCTTCGAAGTATCTCTGGGAAAGTTACCGTAATGAAAGGGTGCCTCAGCTACTCTCCGATGGCTGGCAATCATCCCAATCTCCCGGCACCGATGCTTGAACCGAAATGGCTTAGCGAGATTTGTTAAGTGTCGTAGGCATTAATGGTTGCGTATAGGTTGCAACTTGAATCGGTGTTTACAGAAATATGACATTTTCATATTGGGTAAAATTAAAATAAACTAGCATCTTTTTAATAGATAAATTAAGCTTTATCATCAGTTTAAATGTTGATTTTAAGAGTATCCTACCTATGAAAAGAAAAGCTTTCACCCTTATTGAGCTTTTGGTTGTTATTGCAATCATTGCAATTCTTATTGGGTTGTTGTTGCCCGCGGTTCAAAAGGTGCGCGAAGCTGCAGCAAGGTTGAGTTGCACCAACAATGAAAAACAAATGGGATTGGCTTTGCATGCCTATCTTTCTTCGGCTGGTACATTTCCACCAGGGACCATGGCGAAAACCCGATTTTCCTATGTCTGGGATTTAAACACCACGGGAGGGTATGAATGGCCCTATTTTATTCATTACCTGATGCCCTTTATTGAGCAAGACAACTTTCATAAAGCACTTAATGGAAATAACTTTGATTTTCCTAACCCTTGGGATAAACCTGCAAACTGGCCTGCTGCTGCCAAAGATAAACCCATCAAATCTCTGATTTGCTCCAGTGATGGTGTGGGCACAGGCCTTAAAAATGCAATTTCTGGCGGTTCCTTGAAGCTTCCCTGCAGCAACTATCTTGGCTTTTTCTCTGGCCTTAATGATGGTGAAAATGTCAACAAAACTTTTGGAACCCAGCAGGGTTTATTTCGCATGGGCATTGGGACTAAAATTACTGAGATTCAGGATGGAACCAGCAACACGATGGCAGTTTCCGAATATCTAACGGGCATCAACGATTCCGATTCTAGGGGATATTTTTTTACCAACCGCGCAGGTTCGCAGTTTTTATACACCACACTTTTACCCAATTCCACCAGCCCGGATAATATTTACGCGTTTCATCCCGATTTCTGCCCACCTGACAATAGTCATAACAAACCTTCTATGAATTTGCCCTGCATAGGCGGTGATAATGATGCCAACTATGCCAGTCCTCGAAGTCGTCATACCGGCGGGGTCAATGCTCTTTTCTGTGATGGCTCTGTTCGATTTGTCAAAAACGCTATTGATATCACTATTTGGCGAAGGCTCGGGGCAATTGCTGATGGTAATCCCCCTGCTGATTTTTAAAGATGAGGGATTCATGGGATTTTTAAGCAAGCTTATGTTTTTTTCTGCCCTCCTTTTTATCTCAGGGTGTGGTGGAGAAGTTGGGATTATCAAGCACCCCTTAAATGGAAATGTCTCGTTGGATGGCAACCCTTTGGAGCGAGGAACTATTTTTTTTGATCCATTGCCCGGCATAAAGGGAGATCCCGCAACGGGTGCCATTTTGAATGGGGCTTATAAAGTGGAGCTTTCTGTGGGGGAGTATCTGGTGAAAATCAATGGCTCAAAAAAGACAGGCAATAAAATGCAAAAGGCGATGGCGCCCAAAGGTGAAATGATCGATGAAGAAGTGGAGGCTGTTGGAGTCGCTTATAATTCAAAATCGAACTTAAAGCAGTCTGTAGTGGTTGGTGATAATAAGGGTGATTTTGCAGTAAAATCAAAATAAACTAGCATCCACTAGCAACATTAAGTAATCTTTAATCTGGTTTTCCCCGCAGGCGAATTGTGGTCCCAGTTATGAAAAAACAAGCATTCACCCTTATTGAGCTTCTGGTTGTTATTGCAATCATTGCAATTTTAATTGGGTTGTTGCTGCCCGCGGTGCAAAAAGTTAGAGAGGCCGCAACCCGCACCCAATGTGTTAATAATCTTAAAAATCTTGCGCTGGCCTGTCATTCTCACGTGGATACTATGAAAAAGTTCCCCATTGATGATGATGGTGGTGGTCGTAATCCTCCCTCTTTTAAGCCTTTGACTTTCTATACCAGTTTGCTGCCTTACATCGAGCAAAAAGATAATCCCCCGCTGACCCCAAAGCCCATCAAGCTTTTTTTATGCCCTGGAAGAAGGGGTGTAGATGTCGGGCCGAAAAATGATTTCGGCACTTCCCATCATTGCCATTGGTTTGGTAATCCGGGTTGGTACACCATCCTTGGTGGGCCTTACCTACAATCTGGCGGAACTCCTCCCGACCATGATCCTCCCAATTTCGAAAAAATCACCGATGGAACTTCCAACACCCTCTTGATGGCGCACAAAGGTGTTGCAAGAAAGTATTATTCCGGGGGTAGCCCTGCAGCTTATGGCCAAACCGGAATTGATATATCCTGGGCTTCGGGTGATCACTGGGAGCATAAGCGAAACCCCGATTTTCTGGTTCCTGAAGATTATGATGTTCCCAACATGCAATATTATTTCTCTTCACCACACTCTGGTTCGATGCCATGTTCCTTTGCAGATGGTTCCATCAAGGGAGTACGCTATGGCATGAATGCCAACCAGCTTCGAAGGCTTTGGACTTATAACGATGGGGTCACTTTGCCAGGCGATCTGGAAACTAATTAATATTACTTGAGGCTTCTTCTTATGCGAATCGCATTCTTCCTTGTGCTGTTTCTTTTTGTTGCTGGTTGCGAATCGAAGAAATTGCCCCCAGATGAACCAAATCTTCCGACCGTGGGTTCACCTCCTCCCCCTCCGGGCAGTATGATGGATAAAAAAGGTGGCGATTACTCTAAAGGGATTAACGCCAAGCAATAATGGTAGATGCATTAAATCAAGTGAATAAGGTTTTCAATCATGCAGGTATTTTGCAGCCCACTTCGTTATGTACAGGGTATTTCAGCCAGTATTCAATTAGCCCAGCAGATGGATGCGGTTGGGATGAAACCCCCAGTCTTGCTTGTAGCTAGCAAGTCTGCACGAGTGCAGGCGGAAAAATCTTGGCAGGAAAGTATGAAGCAGATGGGATGGGAGTTTGCCATCCTTGATTTTACGGGTGAATGTACACCCAAAGAAATTGATTCTGTTGTTGCAAGGGCGAAAACTCTTGGGGTTAAAAGTTTGGTGGGCGCAGGGGGTGGAAAAGTTCTTGATACTGCCCGCGCTGCTGCAAATATATGCAATATTTCAATCGCGCTTGCACCCAGCATCGCTTCCACCGATGCCCCCACCAGTGCACTTTCGGTCGTTTACGATGAACAAGGCAAAGTTCTTGAGTATCGCATATTTAAGCGTAATCCAGATCTTGTACTTGTTGATTTAAGCCTCATCGCTCAGGCGCCTGTGCGCTTTCTTGCAGCAGGCATTGGCGATGCTCTTTCAACTTACTTCGAATCCGATGCCTGCAGATTGTCGAGAAAGCCAAATATGCGGGGTGGCTTAAGCACGCAAGCTGCCTTTGCTCTTGCCCGGTTTTGTTTTGATTCAATCATTGCGGATGGTGCAGATGCCTGTGTTGCAGTCGCAAATAAAATCGTTTCTCCCGCCCTTGAACGCATTGTCGAGGCAAACACCTTGCTTTCAGGCTTAGGTTTTGAGTCTTCAGGCCTTGCTGCGGCACATGCCATTCATAACGGTTTGACCATGATTCCCTCAACGCATGATTTTTTACATGGCGAAAAAGTTACCATAGGGGTATTGACCCAACTGGCACTCGAAGGCAAGCCTAGGCCATTTTTTCAAGATATCGTTCGGTTTCTTAAATCAGTGAATCTTCCCACCCGCCTGAAAGACCTTGGTATTGATGCTAACGATTTAAATGCAATCAACATCATCGCAAAAAGGGCGGTCCAGCCGGGTGAAACCATTCATAATGAGCCATTCCCTGTTACTGCATCCATGGTTGCAGATGCTCTCCGAGCTGCAGATGCGCTTTCTGCCCAAGTTTAAAATGCAAGTTTCCAGAAGCTAAACTATCTCAATGGGTTGGGTTATGCGAATTTTTGAGTGAAAAAGTTTCTCAAATAAGTCATTTTTATACTTTTATCTTTCACGAAATCTACTTAAACTAAAAACTCATCTCTATTCTTTTTATTAAAGTAGGAGTCTTGTCATGGTTAAAAGTGCAAGGATCATTCGGGGTTTTACCCTGATAGAATTGCTAGTCGTGATTGCGATCATCGCCATTCTTATTGGGTTGTTGCTGCCCGCGGTGCAGAAGGTGCGTGAAGCCGCGGCTCGGGCAACTTGCAGCAATAATATTAAACAATGGTCGCTTGCAATCCATAATTATCATGCGACTTATGGAACTTTTATGCCCGCAAGTTATGCTAACCCCCATCGAATATCATGGCCTATTTTCCTTTGGCCTTATGTAGAGATGGAAAACGCTGCCAAGAAGTACGATTTTAATAGGGGTTTCTGGGAAACTAATAATATCATTCCCAACACCCATACCGGGATATGTTCTACTACATCTAAGGTTTATTTTTGTGGATCGAATCGTCCGGATGCCAAATGGCAGGGTGACCAATATTGGCGGGCGCGTGGAAGTTATGTTCTTAACTGGGGCCCGGTAAGAATGCCTGCTGTGCTGCCTTTGTCAGGGGGGAATTCGCCTTGGGGTTTTACCGATGGTGTGACCCGGGCATCCCCAAGAATTTCAAAGCTTGACTCATTCACTGATGGAACCTCCAACACCTTGGCGTTTTCCGAGGTGCTAATGCACGATAACGATGCTGCCGCAGATTTTCGTGGCGATATGATCAATGATGATAATCAATGTGGAAGGTTTATGACGATTGACACCCCAAACAGCGGAGTTGATGAAATGACGGGGTGGTGTGTCAACGATGCTGCGAATAAATTGCCGTGTATTAACAGTGGAAATGGAAAAATCGCAGCACGCAGTAAGCATACAGGTGGCGTGAACGCTAGTTTTTGTGATGGATCCATCCGCTTTATTTCTAATTCCATCCCCCTAGTGACCTGGCGGGC
>CAMDHK010000277.1 GCA_945897965.1 Candidatus Kuenenia stuttgartensis
AGTATGGGCGCAACCCTTCTTGCCGCTGGTACCAAAGGCAAGCGTAACGCACTGCCTCATGCGGAAGTGATGATTCATCAAGTACTTGGGGGGGCAAGGGGCCCTGCAACGGATATTGAAATCCGAACCAAACACTTGTTGCGTACGAAGAAGAAGATGAACGAGCTGCTCCAACAGCTAACTGGGCAACCCTTCGAAAAGGTTGAACGCGATACCGATCGCGACAACTTTATGAGTGCTCAGGAAGCCAAGGAATATGGCCTCATCGATAATGTATTAGAGCGTATGACACCCGGCCAAGCCGCCAAGGAATAAACCCCATGGCAAACTTCCGGGTGTGTGGTTAAACCGCACCTGGAAGTTTTGAGTAATGACGCGCTGTTATCCTTATTTCTGTTCTCTCTTGCTGCTCTGCATTTTCGTTGCAGGCTGTAAATCTCCAAATCACAAGCTGGAATCCGAACTACGCGCACGCGATAACGACATCGATTATCTAAAGAACGAACTCTATCGTTCTAAAACCTACAACAAAGCCATGGAAATGGAACTGCATGCCACTAGGGGCGAAGTTCCTCCCGGAACCCCATACGACCCCCTTAACAAAGTTTATCCATTAAAAAACATCACCCTAGGTCGACAAACAGGGGGTGTTGACCTCGATGGCCAAACAGGCGAAGAAGCTCTTCAAGTAATTATTGAGCCCAAAGATGCTGAAAGCCATGTCGTGAAAGTTCCGGGAAGTGTTTTAATTCAAGTAATCGAAATCTCAACCGAGGGCTTGAAGACACCTCTTTCTACTTGGCAAGTTTCCAACGATGAACTCAGCAAATCATGGCGCAATGGCCTTCTTACCACAGGCTATGCTCTTACCATGCAATGGAAACTATGGCCCAACTCCGACAAACTCCGGGTTATCGTGCATTTTAAACTGGATGATGGCAGACTTTTCGAAGCAGAAAAAGATTTTACCCTAAAGCTACCGCCTGCTTATCTTCGTAAAGCCCCTTCAGTAGAAACGCAAACCATACCACCAACTTCCACGATGATCATTCCTACGCCCGGCTTATCAACACCTGCACCAGTCACTTCGAATGTTCCATTGCCAAACCCCATGAGAGAACCAGTATACGCCCCCATACCCAACACGAATACTGCGCCAACTCCCTTGCCCACACCCCTTCCGACTCCGATGCCGAATTCCCCTGCACCTGCTCCTTTGCCTGCGCCTACGCCTGCGCCTTTACCACCGCCGATCAAGGAAGGCACCTTGATTCCGCCACCACCTGCCCCAACTCCTTCTTCTCAGGACAAAACGACCACGCCCAACAACGGGCCTAATCTTTTGATCCCACCTGCTAACAATTCCCCTTTACCTGAAGGCATGGTAAACGCTGGGCCTTGGCGTGGCATTAATACCAATCCAATTCAATCTGCTGCTCAAATACTAAAGCCCCTGAAGGCAAAGTAAAGATTGTGCGATACATGATTGAAAGCCTAAAAACATTGGCTTTTGATGGCTCGAATAAAGTGTTTTGCTGATCCAAGATAACTTGCCCTAAAATTAACTCGAGCGTTGTGAGAATGAGCGTACGCCTTTTGATCAAGTACCGACACAAGGAATTAGATTATATAACCACGCCCGGCGGGCTAAATATACAGCGTTTAAAAGCGAAATTACTTGCTCTTATTTCCATAATCGGACAACGCCATAAGCATCAAACTTCTCATCGGAACTGATAATTGCTATTTTTTCAATAATCGATTGGGAAACCAACAATCGATCAAAAGGGTCTCGGTGATGCCTTGGTAATTTCTCCACATGCAAAGCATGAACCAAATCGATATGCAAAAGGTCAAACTTATTAACCAGCAGTTCCCTTGGTAGAAAAGTGGCTGCTGGTTCGCCCAGATCAAGCTTATTTAATCCTATTTTAATTGCAATTTCCCAACAAGAGGCCATGCTTACAAATTTGCGGTTGAACGAGTCTTCAATTAAAGCTTTAGCTTTTGGCACCAATTGTGGGTCTTCATTCAAGAACCAAAGAAGTGAATGAGTATCAAGGAGAAGGTTCACTCCGTGTACTCCGAAAAGTCTTCAAGAGGAGCATCGAAATCGGAAGCCATGCGAATTTTGCCTTTAGCGCTACCCGCCTTGCATGGCCAAAGTTGCTTCCATTCTGTGCGGGCCAACCTTGCAATCGGCTTTTCATTTTCAGTAATCACAACTTCATCTCCAGGGGCAAGTCGATGAATGATATCCAGCAGTTGGGTCTGTGCTTCTTGAATTGTTATAGTTGTCATGTCAAAAGTTCCTTTCCTTACAATTGTACCCTTACTTATTCTAATTCATGCCTAATTATTAAAACTTCTATTTATTAGACATTTGTAAACTGCGGCCAATTAAGGTTTATCTTGCAAGAATTGCGGCAGCCAATTGACCTATCACGGTAAAAAACATTACAAAAAAACCCAGAAACATAAGCAACAGACCACCCCAATGATGAGGAGTGTAGGTATTTACCAACTCTTGCGAAATCAAAGAATTCAAGTGCTTTGATACCAAGCTTTCAGGTTTATTAAAAAAGATTGTGGCATGCCTTAAGAAAGAGAAAACTTCAACTTCCATTTTTTCTTCCGCGCCCTCTTCAGCATTATGAAGAATGTATAAATTTCCAAATTTACGATACTGAAAACCAGATTGCGCCAAAGCGTCTGCAACTGCAGCTTCAAATGCAGCAGATTCAACATTATAAAAACAGGTCCAACAACGCCTGCGATAAATGAAAATCGCAGAAAGAGTAATTACCATCACAAAATACATCATCCAGATTGCTATCCAAAACCATCTCGAACCTTCAAGTGATGCAAAAGGAATGGGGCCCTCACCTGTCAACCAATACCTGCGCCAAGTTTCATAAATTGAAGTGATAATTGCAGGTAATCCTGCCAACACAAAGCCTGAACCAGCAAACATCAAGGAAACAAAATCCCAAGACCCACCTATGATGGAAGGTTTACTTTGACGGCTAATACCGCCTACCCAAATCAGGTAGATCGCAACAGGCAAAAAAAGAATTAATAGTATCACCAGCGACCTCTTTAGAATATTCGCACAAGAAAACCGCAAGATCTGCCCCTACCTATGGCATCAAACCATTTTATCGATTCTAATAGCAATTAGGCTATCTATTATTATTCCCGTTAGCAACTTATTATCAGGGGCTATTTTTCATGACCATGCGATATCGAACTTTAGGCAAAACCGGACTCCAAGTTTCAATCATCGGTTTTGGCGCAGCCCCCCTAGGTGGCATTTATGGGCCTTTCACGGAAACTGAATGCACCCAGACCGTACACCAAGCAATTGATGAGGGAATCAATCTCTTCGATACCAGCCCTTATTATGGCATCAAACTTGGGGAAGAAGTTTTGGGACGTACCTTAAAAGTCGTTCGAGAAAAGGTGATTCTCGCAACCAAGTGTGGCAGAATCACTCAAACTGATTTCAATTTCAAAGCTGACTTTATTGTGAAAAGTATGGAGGAATCTCTGCAAAGGCTTCAAACCGATCATGTGGACATATTTCAGGCGCATGATATCGAATTCGAAGCAGACCTCGATATGGTCTTCACCGAAACCTATGAAGCCTTACAAAAACTTAAGAAACAAGGAAAATGCAGGTTCATCGGCATGACAGGATACCCACTGGGATGCCTGAAAAAAGCGCTCGAAGCTTGCGCCTTGGATGTCTGCATTAGCTACTGCCATTGCACTTTACTGGATCAATCCATGCTAACCGAGTTGATACCAATTGCAGAACGCAGAGGAACTGGCATAATAAATGCCAGCCCCTTGGCCATGGGTGCATTAACTTTAAATCCGCCCGCTTGGCATCCCGCCCCTGAGGAAGTAAAGCAAGCTGCAATGAAAGCCGCGCAGTATTGCAAATCTCAGGGCAGTGATCTTTCATTATTAGCGATGCAATGGATGCTGCAACAGGAAAATGTTGCAACGACCTTGGTTGGGATGTCAAAGCTAAGTGAGCTGAAAATAAACCTTAAAGCTCTGGAAAGCGGACCAGATCCGGTATTATTAGAAGAAGTTAAAAAGATACTTTCTTCGGTGCAGGGCCGTTGTTGGCCAAGTGGACTTTGGGCTGCAGAAGCGTAATAACAATAAATAAAAGAGTGACTTAATGACACACAAAAACTTGCTGAGCTTTGCCTTGGGCCTAATAGTTGTGAGCCAACTACCCGCACAGGGTTTATCTCCGAAACAGGCAATGGAAAAAATGCAAGTGCCTCCAGGGATGGAGGTACGATTAGTTGCAAGCGAACCCCAAGTGCGTCAGCCACTCAGTATGTTTTTCGATCCTAAAGGCCGTTTGTGGGTATTACAATATCTTCAATATCCTAATCCTGCGGGTCTTAAGGCTGTAAAGCAAGATCAATTTCTGCGCACCATCTGGGATCGTGTGCCCGAGGCACCTCCCAAAGGCCCCAAAGGCGCTGACAAAATAACCATCCTTTATGATCGAGACGAGAACGGCTTGTTTCGAAAATCAAAAGATTTTGTCACGGGCTTGAACCTCGCATCTGGCATGATTTACGGCCACGATGGCCTTTTCGTAGTGCAACCCCCCTACCTACTTTTTTACCCAGATAAAAACCATGATGATATTCCCGATGGTGATCCCCAAGTCCTTCTGGCAGGCTTTGGTATGGAAGATTCACATGCCTATGCAAACTCGCTTCAATGGGGCCCAGATGGCTGGCTTTATGGAGCACAAGGCAGCACTGTAACAGCTAAAATCAGAGGCCATGAATTTCAGCAAGGCATCTGGCGCTACCACCCCATTACCAAAGATTTCGAACTCTTCTCGGAAGGCGGGGGCAATACTTGGGGCCTCGATTTCGACAAAAATGGTCAGATCATCGCTGGTACTAACTACGGCAATGTCGCTATGCTTCATCAAGTTCAGGGAGCTTATTATGTTAAAGGTTTTTCTAAACATGGCGCACTTCACAACCCTCACACCTACGGCTATTTCGAACATATGCCTTTCAAAAACTTCAAGGGCGGGCATGTCACCAATGGGGGTATCGTTTACCAGGCAGACCTTTACCCGCCTGAATATCGTAATCGATATATCGCAGGCAACCTTCTTTCCAACACACTTTACTACCACGAAATTGAAGCTCGCGGATCAACCTTTGCTGGGCAATTTGGGGGAGACTTCCTTATCGCAAACGACCCTTGGTTCAGGCCTGTCGATTG
>CAMDHK010000278.1 GCA_945897965.1 Candidatus Kuenenia stuttgartensis
GTCCATGCTGGCCGAATCTTCTCGGGAATCAGCCTTTCCATTGCCCGCCCAAAATCTGCATTGATCACCAATGCATCACAAGCATGCTTTCCAGATTGGGTGTTGATGGAGACAGGCTTTCTACCTTGAAAATCAATCCCTTGCACATCTTCATTCAATAGGATTTCAACCCCGGCTTCGCGTGCTAGATTTGCCATCCCTTCGCTTACCGCATTACATCCCCCAATCGGATGGTATACGCCATGCTCATATTCCAAAAACGAAAGAATAGAAAAAAGACTGGGGCAATTGAAAGGAGACATACCCAAATATTTAGATTGAAAAGAGAACGCCAACCTAACCCGTGGGTCTGAAAAATATCGGCTTAGCTCGCCATCGAGTGATTTCCAAGGCCTTAGTAAAGGAAGCAACTTCAACATTTTCATTTTGAAAAGGTCGAGCCAGCCATGAAACGGGGTTTCCAGCGTGCTTTTAAACTCATTTAGTTTGATGCGATTATCAGTCAAGAATTTAATAAAGTTAGCGGCATCCTTGGGGCAGATCTTGGCAATCGCAGCTTCCATTGCGGGGACATCAGGCCGGGCCAGAATCTCGCCACCGTCTCCAAATACCAAATGGTATTGGGGATCTAGTCGAACCATCGGAATCTCTTTGAAGAGATCTTTGCCCATGGAAGCATAAATGCTTTTAAGAACTTGGGGGAAAAGAAAAAAAGTCGGTCCAAGGTCGAACTTAAACCCCCCAGACTCAAGGGAAGATGTTCTGCCACCTACCTTGCCCTGTTTTTCTAAAACCTTGACCTTAAGCCCAGTTTTAGACAATAAAATAGCTGCTGCAAGGCCACCCGGCCCCGCTCCAATGATTATCACTTGTTTCTTCATAGCCACCTCCGTGGCATTAATAGCTTTCCCTAGCTTCATTTATCTAATATTACCCAATTTTCCTAGAAATTAGTAAGCTATTTTTCGCTTTTTGCATTGATCTTGCTTATCGATCACTATTTAAGGTACTGATTATTTATTCTTTGATACTTTCGCCTGCAAACACGGATGTTTTTAGGCATTTATTTAGTCATGGATGATTTACGATGACGCATCAAGAGCTTCTTTGCCTTAAAAGCGTCAGCCTCAAGTACCGCGATACCCTTGCGGTTAAAAACCTTGACCTTGCCGTATACTCAGGCGAAATCTTGGGCTTACTAGGCCCCAACGGTTGTGGCAAAAGCACCACGCTTAACGCGATTGCTGGAAACCATGAGCTCGATTCAGGTTGTATTTTACTCGATGGGCAATCGCACACCCAGCACCCGCTTAGTTACCGTGCCCAAATCGGTTTTGTGCCTCAGGAACTTGCCTTCTACGAAGAGCTTTCGCCTTATGCCAACTTACGCTTCTTTGGAAAAATTTACGGTATTCATGGTAATGATCTATCTCAAAGAATTGCTGAAATTCTAAATCTAGTGCGGTTAGAAGATCGTGCCTACACTCCATCTTTTGGTTTTTCAGGAGGCATGAAACGAAGGCTTAATCTAGCCTGCGCCCTAATTCATAAACCTAAACTACTTCTACTCGATGAACCCACAGTTGGGCTTGATCCACCATCGCGAGAAGCTGTTTTTTCCTGCCTTCATAAACTTCGGGACGAAGGGTGTGCCATTGTTTACACCACCCATTACATCGAAGAAGTTGTACGACTTTGCAACAAGATTGGTTTCATGGCTCAAGGTTCACTGTTGTTTCATGGCACCTTGAAAGAATTCCAAGCTCAGATAATCATGAAAGCTCTCGCCAAGAAAACCAATACCACTACTCCCAATTATATTTACGAAGATGATATCGATGCTTCGCTAATAGATCAAAGCCTGCTTAGAAAAAATCAGGCTGAAGAAACGCATTCTCTTGAACAATATCTTCTAGAACTAAGTGAAATTAAGGTTGCCTGATGTTTAAACAACAATTAAATCTACTTTGGATTCTTGCCTCTAAAGACATCCAGCTCTTTCTAGTCGATAAGAAAGCTGCAGCCCTTTGCTTCCTTGTGCCGATAATACTCGCAAGCGGATTTGGATATGCTTTTTCAAAACCATTGCAAAATGAAGACCTAAAACTACCGCTTTTAATCATTCGAGAAGATAACAGCCCTCTCGCAATTAAACTCACCGATGCACTATTAAAAAGCCCCAAGCTAAACGCTGCACTCTCTTCAAGAGAAAATGCTTTAACTAAAATCGAAACGCGCACCGCTAAAATAGCTCTTGTGATCCCCAAAGATTTCGCCAGCCAGATAGCACTTAAGAAAAAAATCCCTGCTATCGAAATATTACATCACCCAACTGCCTCTTTAGAATCCAAGTGGGCCGAAGGTGTATTTACCGAAATTGCATTTCACGAAGCAGCACCAGAATTACTAGGTTTCTGGTTGCCTGGCGCGGCTTCCTTGAAATTGGAAAGACCTTTCGAAGTAAAAAAAGAACCCTACCCCGCGGGTATTGATATAAGCCGACAAGCTTACAGCCATAGCTTCAGCGGGATGACCATGCAGTACCTCTTATTCTGGGGTATGGATTGCGGACTACTATTATTACGCGAGCGCAGGCAGGGAATCTGGAAACGCCTTAAAGCAGCTCCCATCCCCCTTCCTACTCTTCTTGGGGGTAAGATTATTGCTACCGCACTCATCGCAATCACCCAAATCTTTTTAACTTTCAGCTTTGGAAGCCTTGTTTTTGGTGTCGCTATCAATGGCTCCGTTTCAGGCTTCTTCCTTATGGCCATCGCAACCGCATTGCTTTCTGCTGCAACCGGATTATTGGTAGCTGCAGTAGGTGGAACCGAAAATCGCGCACGAAGCATGGCAATACTTTTGATTCTCAGTCTCTCTATTCTCGGTGGGCTTTGGTTGCCCTCCTTCATGCTTCCTCTTTGGGTCCAAAATTTCTCTCTCCTTCTTCCTACCACTTGGATGATTAAAGGATTCGAAGGTGTCATTTGGCAGGGTATGGGCCTGCTTGATGCAACTTATTGTGCACTTGTCACACTTTTTTTTAGTGCAGTCTTCATTGGTTTCTCAATCTTGAAATTCCAATCAACAAACCAACATACCTCCACGGATGGAGTTGGCTCATGCAATTAAAACCAAAGCTGATCATCTTCTCTGTGCTTTTGTTTGCAACATCGTTGAACGCTGAGGTATTAATCTACAGGCCCGTTCCTGTTCCAAAAATAGAGATGGAAGACCAGTTTCAAAAACCATACAGGCTCGATAATTATAAAGGGGATGTGGTCATATTGCTTTTTGGTGATAAAGAAGGTGCGGATGCAAATAAGTTGCTAGGTCAAACCATCCATGAATCTTTTCATCCACAAGCCAAAGGCAAGAATCCCGGGCAGGCACGCTTTGCCCCAGTTCTTGAAATCGTCAATCAACCGCCCGGAACCCGAGCACCCGAAGTTCATACCATTGCCATAGCAAGCATTGGGAAAGTCCCAAACCTCGTAAAAGTTTTCATTCGAAATCAATTTCAAAAAGCCTCACCCGAAGTTCCGGTATGGTTAGATTTTAACGAAACCATGCGCACTACTTTTAAATTCAAACCTTCTTCCGCAAATCTGGTAGTGATTGATCCCCAAGGCAACCTTCGCCTGAGTGCCAGTGGCAACCTTACCCAAGCCGAATTTACCGATCTGGTGAACGCCATAGAGGGTATCAGGGTAGAATCTGTAAATGCTCAAGTCATGCCTAAAGCCCCGTAAGAATGCCTGCTAAGATTATTTAGCTGCTTTTTCACTTTAAAATCGAAACTTTTATTACAATAATGGGTCTAAATAATATTTACTCTTCATTCCCCGTGGCGGTGATCAAGTAATGTACCTTAAATATGTTTCCCTTAGTTTGATTTCGTTGATCTTGTTGGTGATTTCTGCGTCTGTTCAAGGTCAGGATGGCAACAAGAACAAATCCAACGAAACTTTTTCCAAAGCCAATATTTCGAAGATTCAAGGCACGCAATTCACTGCAAGGGTATCTTTGGACCCCAACAGCAAATCTATAACTGTCCAAATTCCCAACCAAAAAGTTGTCAATAAAAATGATAACGACAATAATAAAAAAGATAACAATAAGAATGACAAAAATGATAAAGACAACAACAACAATAAGAATGATAATAAAAAAGGAAAAGACAATAACAAATCACCCAACTCCCAAATTCAAAATCTTCAAAAGCAAGCAGCGCAAGCACAAGCAAAACAAATCCAAATGTTGAAGTCGATGAAAGTTGTAACCGAATGGGTTGAAATTGAAATCCCCATCAAGGAAACAACAAAACTCAGAACTAAGACTCCACTTCAAGTTTATGATGACAAAGGATACATCAAAAAATACAGTCCTGAAGAACTTAAAACACTCAAAGGTAGCAACCCTGCCCTTCCGGGATATGAAGTAAAGTTAGATGAGTTAACCCCGGGCGCAGTTGTTGAAGTCACCTTAAATAGATCCCCCGGAAATAAAGATGATAAGAAAGATGATGATAAGGTTTTTGCTACCATGATCATGGTCATAGGCAAAGATGCTACATTCAAACCACCTGCCGATAATTCAAAAACCAAAAAGAAGTAGTATCTACCAAACCTCAACTGAGAACTTAAACGCAAGTAAAAGAAGAGCGGACAGCCGTACTCGCTTGCATTTCTGAGGAGGTAGAGAGTAAAGGGATAGGAGAATCAAAACAACCAAATCATGGGAAAAGTGGTACAATAGCACTGAGAGGAAATCTGACAATGGCTACGGTTACAATTTTAGAAGCACAATCTACACTTTCAGATCTTATCCACAGGGCCACGCTTGGTGAAGAAGTGGTCATAACTGAAAACAACCTGCCCATAGCCCGGCTTGTTCCGGAATCGGTTATACCTTTGAAGAAACCCCGCCTAGCTGGAACTCTTCGAGGAACGGTACTGCATATGGCGCCAGACTTTGACGCCCCGCTTGAAGATTTCAAGGAGTACATGGAGTGAGGTATTTGTTAGATGCCCACGCCCTGATATGGTTCGTTGATCAGGATCATCTGCTAAGTCCCAATGCGCATGCGATAATGTCAAACTCAGCCAACGATTTGGTTTTAAGTGCTGCAACGATTTGGGAAATAGGGATCAAAGTTGGTTTGCAAAAATTGCCT
>CAMDHK010000279.1 GCA_945897965.1 Candidatus Kuenenia stuttgartensis
CAGGTGCGCCTAGTGGTTTAGCCTTCATCATCCAACCTGTGATCACCATCAATGATACCTTCGGTAATCCCATAACTAATAGCACTGCTTCTGTCACCATGACGGTAAGCAGTGGCGCATCCACGGTTGGAACCACCACTATTAATGCAGTTGCAGGCATCGCAACATTTACTAATGTTGGTATCAGCGGCGCCGCTGGAACTTCTTACACCCTGACCTTTACCTCTGGCTCCTTAGCCACCGCAACCCAGACCATCACACCAGCCTTTGGCCCTGCAATCCAGATTTCATCCCCAAGTGAGCCTATTCCTTTCCCTCTTGGGGTCAGCAGCACCAAGGATCTTGTTATTCTTACTGGCATAAATCCTGCAACGATTTCCGGCTATGTTGCCACCATCGTATGGGGTGATGGCAGCCAAAATAGCGCAGGCACAATTGCTCTATCTCCTAATCAATCAGGGGTGTTTCAAGTTTTAGGTACGCATACTTATAGCTCACTTGAATTGTTTAACGGTTCAGTCAGCGTTACAAGTGTTTTTGATAATAGAATTTTTTCAAGTAATTTTAATGTGGAAGTGTTAACCGCAGCACAAAAAGAAAAAATAAGTGATATCAGTGCAGCAGTATTACCGCCAGGTGGCAAGACTGCTGACGTTACAATCAGTGGCGTTATTAATTCCTTTTACAAGCAGTCAGCCAACAATTCCAGCCCGGTAATTTTGTTTACCGCTTCCTATGTTAGTAATCCCCAGCCCTATGCTACTGCAGCACCTGCACAAAGCTTTTTTGATGTTCGGTTGCGCAACCCTGACCCAGGGGCTGTACTTACCCTCACTGCCAACTTTTCCGGTGGCTTGCAGCGGGGCTCTTCTCCTTATATTCAGTTTGCACAAGATACCTCAACTTCCTACCAAAATGTTGTATCCTCAAATAATCTGGTGGTCATCAATTATATCAATAACACTATTACGGTTTTAATTGATCAAAATAGCTTCCCACTTATTAACAACTTAAGCGGTACGGTTTTTGCAGTGGTTACCGGTGCCACTCAGGTTTCTTCCAACACCATTACCGTTTTACCTGCAGCTTTTACTAGCGGCACAGCAGTTGGAATCGCCTGGGGCGCTTCTTCAACTTTGGTGGATGTCGCCACCTCTGCGAACGCTTCCAATACTACACTTACCTTCCAGAATTCGAGAAAAACTACTTTATCGCTTGCTCCCTCGCAATCTAAAGGGACTGTTATTTTACGGACAGTGAATAACGGCGGTAAAACCAACGAGGAAGCTAGTAAGGAAACCATCAAGCAATTGACCAACCCTGATATTCTTCAAAGTATAATTAGGGGTACGATCGGCATCGGGCCAGAAGTGATAGGCGGCATGATCAAAAAGATGCTGCCTGAAAATGCGGGATCTTTTTTAAAGCAATGGTCCAAAGTGGTTTCCGAAATTAAGGGTGTTCCTAATGATATGATCACCTCTAAAGTGAATGCGATTCCCCAAACTAATAATGGTTCATCCACCGACAAACCCGAAGAATGTGACGATACTTTGTTGGAAGATGCGGTATTCGATGATATTTCAAAAATTAGCTCGGCTCTGGGTTTGGTGGATGAATCAATCCCCTGTTTAAATGGGGTTTCTTTAGATTCAATGCTTGAGGAACTGGCTTTTTGTGGGGAAATCAACTGGGCCGGCTTAGCGCTTTCAACCCTCACTCTCTCGCAATTCCGCACTTTTCCCAAAGATAATTCCAAGCGTGTTCGTCCCATCAAAGTTAGATGGATGTAAAGTGGGTCGGGTCTCTTTTTCGGCAGTGTGGTTAAACTAAGAATAAATTTTGGCCCTCAGGTTACCGCAATTGCAGGCGTAATTAAGTCTGTATGCTTCCTCTTCGCAGGTTTCAAAATATTTAAGAAGATTATTTATTACTCCATATTCCTTTTAGATTTAGTTATAGTTTACATTGGTCGATTATTTTTTGGATAACCTTGAGTGCCATTCTCAAACCCGGAATATGGTGATAAATAAATGGATGCTTCTCGACACGAAATAGACGAAGAACTCGAAGAAGCTTTATTTGAATATGAGGAACAACGCTTATTACAAAAAGATATTTCTCTGGAGTCTTTTTTACAATCCTACCCCACCCTCAAGGATCAATTACCAAAAGCAATTGAAAAACTTCAGAGAATGGATTGGCTCCTTACGACAGATTCCGAAGCAATTGGCGAAACTCTTCTCGATAAAGAATCCATATTCCCCAGCACTATTATCAAAGGCGATTCACCCGTTTCTGGATATCGGCTGATCAAAAAAATTGGCAAAGGAAGCTTTGGTGAAGTTTGGGAAGCTAAGGGGCCGGGCGATGTTTCCCTCGCAATGAAAATTATCCCCATGGCCAACGGACTAGACATTGTTGAAATTCGTTCCCTCAATCTTTTCAAATCAATCAGACATCCGCATTTATTATCTATTTTTGGATTTTGGATCATTGAAGAACATCTTTGGATTGCCTTCGAGTTGGCGGAAATGAATTTCCTTGAATATGTAAACAAAACCAAGCCTTCAGAAAATGAAGTACTTTCCATGTTTACTGATGCTGCAGAAGCACTAAATTTTCTCAATCAGAAAAGACACTTATTAGAAGATGGCGAAACTGTTTCCATTCTTCACCGAGATATCAAGCCACAAAACATGTTAATCGTAGGTGGCGCTTTAAAACTTGGCGACTTCGGACTCGCACGCATCCTCGATGAAGAAACTAACCAACACAGTGGCTGCATGACTCCTAGCTATTCGCCCCCTGAGTTCTTTCAGGAAAAAATGAGCGCGACCTCGGATCAATATTCCCTTGCAATTACTTACTGCCAAATCCAGGGAGGTATTTTGCCCTTTAGAGGCAACGCTGCTGAAATCATGGCGGGGCATTGTAATCGGCAGCCTGATCTTTCCATGATTCCCATTCATCAACGATGGGTGGTTGCAAAGGCCTTAGATAAAAACCCGTTAAAACGATGGGAAAGCTGTACCGAATTTATAAGTCAGATCAAGCAGGCTAATTCCACTCCTGCCAAACCCCCTTCAAGTTTAAATCGAAGATCCATATTTCTAGGGGCGTTGGTTGGAATTGCTTTGATAGCGTTAAGCCTGTTTTCTATTGCTGTTATGCTTAAACCGAAAATACCAAACTTTGACGACATAACCCTTGTGGGGCATCGGGGAGAAGTATATTGCACTGCGTTATCTGAAGATGGCAAAACTGGCATCAGCGGTGGCGCAGACAAGCAAGCAATTGTTTGGGACCTTGAAAATCATAAACCCAGATTTCAGCTAAATGAACACACCAAAAATGTAGTATCTGTCGCAATTTCCAAAGATGGCAATCAGGCTTTATCGGGAGGCGACTTCCTAGATAATAAAATAGTCCTATGGGATCTGGTAAAAGGCGAAAAAATAAAAGTCTTGTCTGGGCATCTTCATTCTGTACGAAATGTATGTTTTTTACCTGATGGAAAAAGGGCAATATCATGCAGTTGGGATTGCACAGCAAGACTATGGAATCTTGAAACAGGTTCCCAAATCCAATTCTTTGAATATTTAGATACACAGGATCCTAAAAATCTTACCTTAGGTTCTCCCCTGCAGGTTTGGCATATGGATCTTTCGGAAGATGGTAAGACCATGGTCTGCTGTCTACGAGATGGAAAAATTTGCGTATACGATGTGGAGTCTGGGAAAAGAATACAAACTCTAAGCGGGCCCGATCAAGTTTACAACTCTTTTTCAATGAATACCGAAGGTACCTTGGCAATCACTGCATTTGGAGGTCAAATGCAAACCCTCAAAGAACCTTACGATTTAAAAATCAACCTCTGGGATTTAATCACTGCCAAAAAAGAAGTACTGATTGAAACTGAATGCCCCATTTCAGCTTTATTTTTTCCCAAAAGCACAAGTGAACTCTTTGTATTTCCCAGAAAGGGTTCACCCTTCCTCTACGATTTTAACACGAAAAGCAAAATAAATACTTTGATCAATCTTGCAGGCCAGGTGAATTGCATCACTGGCAATGATGACGGAACAACCATGCTACTTGGCTGCAAAGATTTCTCCGTCAGGCTTTTAAAGCGCAATTAACTTGGGTGTACTTTTGGAATAGCGCAAAAGATATTTGGGTTTTCAGATGAAGGCGTGCTTACTCATTGCACTGTGATAAGCACTGTAAAATAACCTGACCCTTTTTCTTTATCTTTTAAGCATGCGTAATGCTAGCCAGGTGCTTGAGCCATAGGCTAATCCCACGCTTGCATAAAGACCAATCATATCCCAGAAGTAAGGTGGTTGGATTTCCTGACTTAGCCATGACCAGGCAAGTGCGCCAACTACCCAACCTAGAAAGCTAAGTAGTATCCAAAGGTAAACTCGCTTGTAGCCTGATATTTTCAAAAGGATGGCTTGGGTAACACCAAATCCGCCACCGATGCAAAGCATGAACCACCAGATGCCTAAGAAGGATAATGGGATTCCCAGGATGGTGAGAATTGGCCAAAGCCAGGGCCAGCGCAATTGCTTCCAAAGTAACAACATTTGAATCAAACCTACCAACAACGGCAGGATAAGAATGCCACTATTTCGGTAGTAAACTTTTTCGTTAAGAACCCAATCGATTGCAATGAATGAAGAAAGGGCAATGGCATGGGCCAATATCCAAAGGAATGCACTTGGCAGGGTGGTTGTTTTGACGGTGGTATTCAAGGTTCGATCGAGAATTATAATGTTGGTGAAAAAGGAGTGTGATGCAATTAAAAAGAAGCGGAGGGGCAGGGATTTGAACCCTGGAACGGGTTTCCCCGTCTCCGGTTTTCAAGACCGGTGCAATCAGCCGCTCTGCCACCCCTCCTGCTTAAAATCTATTTTCGAGGTTTTAGACTCATTTGCCAAGTCGGTTTCGTTAATTTTTATCATTCCTCGGTCACATATGCTGCTTTTAAGCCGTAAAACCATGAATACCGGCCTTACTTTTCCTTGATTGCGAACAGTATTTTCTTTTCAGGCCGATGAATGCCCACCAATCCCTTCGTTACGGGGTCGTATGCGATGCCCTGACCTGGGAATGGGCAGGATAGTGCTTCCACGAATTCAAGGGTGTCTCCCTTCT
>CAMDHK010000280.1 GCA_945897965.1 Candidatus Kuenenia stuttgartensis
CTTACTGCGAAAGGACTTAGTGGAGCTGAGGGGATTTGAACCCCTGACCTTCTGCATGCCATGCAGACGCGCTCCCAGCTGCGCCACAGCCCCATATGTCATTTTGTAATGACATTAGTGAGATTACTTGAAAAGAGCCCCATCGTCAATTCACCCTGGGGTTTTTTCCTTGATTTGATGTGTGGGTTGTAACGGCTTGAAGTTTTGATGAAGTTGATGGCAAGGTAAGAATTCCACAACTTTTTCGATATATGTTATGGAAAAAGGCAGCTTACAAGGCTAAGGTGATAGGGGAATAGCGTTCCCAGTTGATTCAATTTCTGAATTTGGGGTCCACTCTATGGCAATTGCAACTTTAGGTGGTGGTTGTTTTTGGTGCTTGGAAGCTGTTTTCGAGCGAATTAAAGGCGTTTCCTCTGTGGTTTCGGGGTATAGCGCAGGCCAACACCCTCAACCAACCTATACGTTAATTTGTTCCGGGAAAACCGGCCATGCTGAGGTGATTCAAGTTGAATTTGATCCCAATATCATTTCATATGAAAATCTTCTTGATGTCTTTTTCGCAATTCATGACCCCACCTCGCTAAACCGCCAAGGTGCGGATTCCGGCACTCAGTACCGCTCCATTATTTTATTTCATGATGAGCAACAAAAAAAAGAAGCAGAAGCCAAAATAGCAGAGAATAATGCCTCGGGTACTTGGTTTAAACCCATCGTCACGCAGGTAGAGCCTTTAACTTTGTTTCACCCTGCAGAAGAGTATCACCAGCATTATTTCACGAATAATCCGGAGCAGGGATATTGCCAAGCGGTGGTCGCACCCAAGGTTGCAAAGTTACGCAAACATTTCCCTGAAATCGCATCCTAAACCCTTTCTAAGCATAGAATTAAAGTAATTCGAACGATTCTGGTGATAATCTTTGCCAACATTAGCTTTGGTGAAGTGTTCTGTATTTAGTCTGCCTAAAGGCGAAACGAGGAATAGGTGGCGCATAAGGTTGTTAAACCTGAAACGAAGCTGGCGATATTCCAGCCTGGGGCTTTAGAACCAAACTTGGAAAGGTTGGTTCAGGGCGACCGAGAAGCGTTTGCGCAATTGGTGATGTTTTACAACGAAGCTTTGTATCGCTGGGTTGCACGGTTGACCGGAAACTCGCACGCAGCAGAAGATTTGGTGCAGGATACTTTTGTAAGGGCGTACCAGGCGATTACCAGGCTTCGGCCCGATACGAATTTGAAGGCGTGGCTTTTTCGGATTGCGCATAACGCCTACGCAAACTGGGTGCGTAATCGTAAAGGTAGAAACTCACTTTTACCAAATGATGTTTTGGATACCCAAGCAGGGCCGGAAGAGTTGGCGCAAGAAAATGAGACGAGCCTAAGGTTGCAGAGGGCGATAGATAAACTGCCCGAGGAATGGAAAGCAGCGTTATTATTAAGGATCCAGGAAGATATGGCATTTCGGGAGATGGCGATTGCGCTGGGAACGACAGAAGAAACCGCACGCTGGCGGGTGTATAAAGCCAGGCAAAAGCTGATGGAAACTCTTGAAATAAAACGGGAAGATGCAAGATGAACTGTAATCAGATTCGAGAACAAATACTGCGTGCAGAAAACATTAGCAAGCTTCAAAAAGAAGTGGCGCAGCATGTGCAGGCATGCCCTGCGTGTCGGATATACCAAAGCACGGTTCAAAAAATGGAAATGCAGATAGGGCAATTGCAAGTCGCGGAGCCTTTGCATTCTTCGCATATGCGATTAAAGAATATTGAAGGTAGGCTGGATGGAAGAAAGGTATTTGCTTCGCCTTTATTTAAGTTTCGAAGGTTTGAAAAAGAAAGAGGTAGGCAGAAGCTATCGGTTGCGGTGGCGCTCGTAGCATTTCTTTTTGCAGTAGTTGGCGGGCTGATGCTGATTCCAAAGCCAATCGATCGAGAAAGTATTGCAGGGCTTCGGGTGTATAAAGAAAGTAGCATCAACCGAGCGAACTCGCAGGGAAAAAAGTGGCAGGCGATGGTAAGGCTTGCAAAAGAAGCCCGCACCGATGCGATAGTATTTGCAGCGCGCAATGATACCGTTCATGTGAAGTTAATGGCAGATTACCTTGAGGAATTGCTGCAAAAAGATGTAGACAAGTTAATTTCAGTAAGAGAACTTCGAGATCAGATGTTGGATTTTGCAATAGAACTTGCGCGAAATGAAAGTGAATTTCAAAGACTGGCTAATCTTTACGCTTCCACTCCTGAAGTTGCAGATTCTTTGGTGCGGATAGCATTGGCATCGAAGGAAGCGGAGTTACGAATAAGGCGGGCATTGCAGGCGTAATTTTAGCGTTGCTGAAGTTTCTGAATTTCTGCGGGCGAGAGCAGCCTGAATTCCCCGGGTAAAATACCATCCAAAGTAAGTGTGCCAATTTTCGTGCGCACTAATTTTCTTACCTTGCTTCCAACAGCATGAATCATTTTTCGAATCTGCCTATTCAATCCCTCGTTAAGAATAAATTCAAGAATAGAAGACTCTGTATTATCTTGCAATACTTTAACTTTGCAAGGCTGGGTGGCTTTTTGGTTGAGTTTGATGCCATTGCGGAGTTGGTGTAATGATTCTGGGGTAAGTTGCCCGCGGATGGTGACGAGGTAGGTTTTATCGATTTTGTGTGAGGGATCGGTAAGCAGGTTGGTGATTAGGGAGTCGTTGGAGAAAAGAAGCAAGCCTTCACTTTCGAAATCAAGTCTGCCTGCAGGGAAAAGGTAACCCAGATCTGGAGGCAATAGATCAAAAACGGTGGGGCGTGAAAGTTCATCATCACGGGTGGTGACATAGCCCGGGGGTTTGTGCAATAGAAGGGCGATGGTGTTTTGTTTAGGTTTTTGAGTATCTTTAAGTTCGATGTCATGGAGTTTTAAATCAACCCATTGGAGTGGGTTGGTGCAGGTTTTGCCATCCACTTTAACTAGGCCATTACGAATCCAATCGAGAGCTTGGGTACGACTGCCATAGCCTAGCTTGGAGAGGGCCCTGTTTAAGGTGACGCGTTGGTTCATGCCTCCTTTTTAAGGGAAGAGAGCGGTTACGGGAAGAGAGTTATTTTCTTTTACCTGCGTAGGGGTCTTCTTTTTGTCGAGCTTTTTGCAGGTCATTGAATTCTTGCTGGAGTTTATCTTGATCAATGGGTTTGTTATCTGAGCCGCACCCAGAGAGGAAGATAAGCCCTAACATTTCCAGCGAAAGCAGGAAGCGTAGCATGGTTATATCTCCGAGAAAATTAGGGTAATTGAACAATTTCGCCACCGTTGCGGGTACCCATCGCAGTCCATGATGTTGGGTCGATGGCTTGATTGACAAAGCGAACAGAGCCATCACACATGACAGTGGAGGCGCCTCCAGCGTGGAAACTGCTGGCTGGGCTGACGAGTTGCCACCAATCGTTGTTAGGCCTCCAGCAGGGGCTATTGGGTGGTAGGAGATGGTTATAACCATTGCGCCAGATGGAGCCTTCGCGCCAAGGGTAGCCACGATAGCGCCAGTCGGTCCAGCCTGCGGGGCCGCCCGCGGTTTTCCAGTTTTTACTGGTGAAGTAAGATTGGGCGGATGCAATTGAGGTTTGGGTAGTATTGCCACCTTCGAAGCAATCGGTACGGGGTTCCCAAGGAGTGCTGTTGGAGAAGGCGCCATTGCAGACTTCAGCGAAGGCAGAGGTGTTGCTCATACCATCGACAAGATCTTTGGTGCCAACGATGGGTGCAGCGGGTTTGCCTCCAGCTGCAAAGTTTGGGCCAAAGGCACCATCCCATCCCGAAACGCCCACCCAGGAACCCATGTTGGTGTGGTAGTTAGTCCAGCCGTAGTAGGTAGAAACAGCGGGGTTGGGATCGGAGGGGCACAGGAGCAATTTAAGTTTAAAAATGGAGACGGGGTCATTGGCACTTGCGGAGGCGCCTGAAGATTGGTTGACATCATAGCCCCGCAAGATGGCTTCTTGTTCGATGTAGGGCATGAGTAAAACAAGAGGGCTAGGGCCATAATTTGTCGAACTTGGGCAACCCGAGGGGAAGGTGCCAAAAGCGTTTAGATAGTTATGAAGGGCGAGGCCGATTTGTTTGAGGTTATTGGAACAGGTTGAACGGGCTGCAGTTTCGCGTACTTTTTGAACTGCGGGCAGTAAAAGTCCGATAAGAATTGCAATAATAGCGATGACAACTAATAATTCGATAAGTGTAAATCCACGCTTGTGCATAATATCCCCCTCGTCATAATAAAGTGATTGATAAACTGAGGGAGAGACTTACTTTTTGATAGGCCTTCATAAGTCTTATTAATAATTTATCATGATTGTGTTGAGGCTTGCAAGAGAAAAGTATTTAAAGTGAAAAGAACCTGAGAATTAGTTGCCTAAAAGGCTCAGCATCAAGAGAATAACATAAGATCAATAAACCTAAGGGAATAACTGTCATGAAAAACAGCTTTGAAACTGAAACCAGCCTGAATGCGGGCGGGAAAACCCATCACTATTATTCTCTTAAACTGTTAGAGAAGAAGTTGCCCCAGATAGCTAAGCTCCCTTTTTCTCTTAAGATTCTTTTAGAAAATCTTTTGCGAACCGAAGATGGCTTGAGCGTAACCAAGGCAGATATAGAGGCACTTGCGAATTGGGACCCGAAGAGCATTCCTTCCAAGGAAATCAGTTTCACCCCTGCCCGAGTTTTATTGCAGGATTTCACGGGCGTTCCTGCGGTTGTTGATCTTGCAGCAATGCGCGATGCAATGAAGTTGATGGGGGGCGATCCTACTAAGATCAATCCTCTTTGCCCTGCGGAATTGGTGATCGATCATTCCGTGCAGGTTGATGATTTTGGTAATGGTCTGGCGTTTAAGAACAACTCGGATCTTGAATTTGAGAGAAATAGAGAGCGTTACGCTTTTCTGCGTTGGGGTCAGAACGGTTTTGATAACTTCAAAGTGGTGCCCCCTGAAACGGGTATTGTTCATCAAGTGAATTTGGAATGTCTGGCACGGGTTGTGATGAGTGCAACAGTGCATGGCAAAAACTACGCCTACCCTGATACTTTGGTAGGCACGGATTCGCATACCACCATGATCAACGGTCTTGGTGTATTGGGTTGGGGCGTGGGCGGGATTGAAGCAGAAGCTGCGATGCT
>CAMDHK010000281.1 GCA_945897965.1 Candidatus Kuenenia stuttgartensis
CAGACTGCTTACAATGGTTCGGTTGATCCAAGGTTCGCAAATAATATTTTAGTAGGGGGCGGTGGTCTTTTGAATCTTACAGAAACTATTACAATTTATGGCAGCTATAATGCCAGCGTTGTAAAAACCCTACCCCCATACTTCACCCAATTGGGTATAGCTTTTGCCTTCTAGGAAGCTTTCTATTTCTGACTGCTCCAATAAACAGTAGGTTCATAGGTTGCAGAAAGATCAATTCTAACATCATCCACCATGTCGAGTGGATAGGTTACAGTTGCTTTCACTTTATCACGATCAAGAAGGTTTACGAGCGCGCCTGCAGATACTACGATTTCAGCGCATAACCAACGGGTGCGATCGTCATGAGTGGTTGCAAGGTATTTTTCCTTGATGCCACCACGGTGCCTGAAATAAGTACCTTGCAATAAAAGTCTCCACATCGCATAGCGCTTGCCTTCCTGTGCATAAGCAAAGTTTGTAAGAGTTTCGGATTCATCTTTAGTAAGTGCACGCTTGGCTTGCCTTACTTGGATGCTGCCTTTAAAGTCATAAAGTCTTGGTTCGATATCCAGCAGAAAAACATGGAGCGTATCATCAGGGCCTGATTCAAGCACTGCGAAACTACCATCGGTTTTCTTGAAAACAATGCCTGCATGGAAGGGTGGTGCGGTACCTGCGATTTTGTAAAGCTTAGTCCAAAAAGGACTCATGTCGTCAAAAAGCAGGATGTCACCTTCCCTAGGAGTGTAGGGGCGTGCGGTTTTTTCAACCTTTCCATCTGCGTTACTTGTTTGATCCCAAAGATAGCCAAATGATTTTTGGCTCGGTTCTGCATTAACTGCCGAGGTAGCCAGAAAAGTTGCTAAAAAGATTGAACCTAAGCTGCTGATCACGATGAAAATCCTCCTGTCCATGGAGATAAAACTTACATCATTTTATCGACAGCAAAATGCACTTAGACAAACCAAAATCAGTTGTAATACTTGCTTGAATGGCAATAAAGTTCGAAGAATATGCCCTGTATTGATTATGCTGATAAGGGTTGATTATGCTGGCTGAATTGGGTTTTGCAGGTTGTATCAAATGTTCGGATTATTTTTTTTGGTAGCCAAACCTATGTATTAAATAGCGGTCACCCATTCTTCCATAATTGATGGGATCAAATCCAAGTAAGGGCCTGATAAATCCAGGGAAAATTGCATCTCGCTGGCGTTTTAATATTACCTTCATCACAACTGCAATGCACTTTTCTAAAGGCCATAATCTGAAAGGCAATTCGGGCGTTTTCGCAAGAACTTTGCCATCTCCACCCAAAATTCGTTGTCTTAATGGGGTATCTATGAATCCCGTCGAAATGACACCAATATGTACACCATCACGATCCACTTCCATCCTCACGCTGTCTAATAAGCCTTGCAATGCAAATTTACTTGCCCCATAAATCGAATATTCAGGCACCCCTCTTTTTCCAGTAAGGCTGCTCATCGCAACAAAAGATCCCTTTGTTTTTTTTAGAAAAGGAAGTGAATGATGAAGCAGATACAAGACACCAAAGAAATTCACTTTCATTAGGTATTCGATCGCATCGATTTTTGATTCTTCAAAAGGCGCACGCATGGAAACGCCCGCAGCAGCAAATACTAGATCGATTTTTCCAAATTTTGCAATCGTTCCTTCCACCAACTGTTTCACCTGCTGTTCTTCTGAAACATCTGTAGGTATTACAAAAGGTGGAATCGCTGAAGCTGGAAATTCTTTTTTCGCTTCTTCTAGCTTTGCCAGATCTCTACCAGAAATAACCAAAGTATAGCCAAGCGCTGAAAGTTTCTTGGCGGTTGCAAGGCCGACACCGGAAGATCCACCTGTAATCAGCGCAACTTTTTCGCCAGTTTTTGACATGCCTTTTTCCAACCGCCATTTTTATTTTAAAACTTTTGTTAAAATTCAAAAATAAGTATAAGCTGCAATAAAACCATAGGGGTAATTATATGACACTAAATTTCAAACTTCTTGTGATTATCTTTATACTTCTGCAATCCTCGGGCCTTTTAGCCCAACAACCGACAGCGGAGCAACAAATTCAGGAGGCTTCTAAGGTTTATGAACAGGCGCTCACCCAGAAAAATGAACTTTTGTTGAAATCCATCCTTGCGGATAATTTCATCCTGACCACTGCATCAGGCAAGGTTCTTACCAAAAAAGACATGATGTTGAATCTAACCAAAGAGGGAACGAAGTACGATAAATTTGAATCTTCTGAAGTGAGGATTAGCGTCTTGAATGATGCTGCAATAGAAACAGGCAAAGTTCATACAGTGGGAATCCGGGCAGGAAAGAAAATTGCAGAGACAACCCGATATACCGATTTCTGGATCAAGATTCAGGGCAAATGGCTCTTACTCGCGGAACATTCCAGCTTTATTCCTAATCCTTAGCCCTACTTCTTCTTTGTACTTTTCTGAGTACTTGCGGAGCCTTTCGAACGACCTAGGCCATCTTGAAACTTTACCGAACTGCCCGAGGTTGATGCACTTCCTGTTTTCCTTCCCAATTCATCATGAAATGAAATATCATTTCCTGAACGCTTTGCTTCGCCCTGCCTACGGCCGGTGTGATCGTAGAAAGTTACTTTATCATTGCTAATATTTGCATGCCCATCGCTACGGCCCATTGCATCACTGAAACGAATGCTATCGCCTGAGATGGTTCCTTTGCCAATCGTTCTGCCACGCTCATCATGAAAAGTGACCGAATTGCCAGACCATTGTGCGCGCATGGAAGTACGGCCCAGTGCATCTTTTAAAGTGGCGGGCTTGTCGCCTGAAAGTAGGCCTACAGCAGCAGCTTGCTTGACCTGTTCATCAAGGCCTTCCGCAGCAATAGGCATTAAAAGACTCAAAATCATGGTTGAAATAAACATTTTTAAAAAGCTCCATCAAATTACCTAATTTAGATCGTTGTAGATTATTCGTCGGGAGGCGAAGATTATTTCAAAGAATCCATTTTTAATCGATAAGGTAACTCGGTATATTATGGCGTAAGTGTTATTAGATTCTTGGTTTAAGGAGAATAGGCATGAAATTTAAGATTCTATGCGCCATGGTCTTTTTTGGCTTGGCGATTGGTATGAACAGTGTTGGTTTAAACGGAAAAACCGATGCAGCGGCCGATAAACCTTTAATGGTTTCACATGATGTATTCTTCTCTTTGAAGGATGCAACCGCTGAAAATAAAAAGACTTTAGTAGAAGCCTGCCATAAGTATTTGAAAGGCCATCCTGGCGAAGTGTTTTATAGTGCAGGGGTATTGGCGGAAGATTTGAAACGCCCAGTTAACGATTTAAACTTTGATGTTGCTTTGCATATTGTTTTTAATGACAAAGCAAGTCAGGATAAATATCAGGATGCGCCACGACATCTTGAATTCATCGATAAGAATAAATCTTTGTGGAAAAGTGTTCGTGTTTTTGATTCCTATGTTTCCAAGTAACTAAGAAAGAGTTAGAACAATCATGAAAATTAAATCGATTCTGTTTGTGTTGGCATTGGGTACCACTCTTGGTGCAGTATCGGTTGGTCAGACAGTTGAGCGCGAAAACGGTTTGCTTAAAAAAATCTTCAATCGTCGCACCCCTACCTCTACTAATGTAAAAACGACTTCGCCCACTCAGGAACCACCAATGGCTGCACCTGCAGGAACTGATCCTGCTAATAAGGGTGCTAAAAGATTGCCCGTTGGTAAATTGACTTCTCTTAAGGAAGATGCAGCAATCAACACCCTTAGCAATGAAGAAAAGTCGCTTGGCTTTGAGTTAATCTTTAATGGCAAAGATTATCAAGGTTGGGAAAATAAAGGCAACTGGATTGTTGAAGAAGGTGCAATTGCGCGCAAGGACAAAGGTGGTGGCATCACCTACAACGCCAAGAAAGTTCCTGACAATTTCGAATTGCGTTTCGAATGGAAGGTAGGCAAGGGTAGCAATAGTGGTATCTATTATCGCCCAGGCCAGTATGAATATCAGATCCTTGACAACAAGGTTCATAACGATGGAAAAAACCCCCGCACCAGTGCTGCATCTCTTTATTACTGCATGCCTCCCTCTAAGGATGCCACCAATCCTGTGGGCGAGTGGAACACAGGCCGTATTGTTTGCAAAGGCTCTGTAATTCAACACTGGCTTAATGGTGTTAAGGTAATTGATTTTGATTACAAAGACGCTAAGTATGCTTGGGAAGTTGAATTGCTGAAAGTTCGTGGTGCAAACCTCGATGCTCGCGGTGCAAACTTCCAAATCCAAGATCATGGCGATCCAGTTTGGTTCCGCAGTTTAAAGCTTCGTGAATTGAAAGATTCCGATCAGCTTGACAAGACTCCTGTAACTCCCGTCAAGATTGCAGAAGAAATTGTGAAGCGCGAACAGGCTTACATTGATAATGGCAAGAAGAAGAAGTAAGCCTTAAAGGTTAAAGATAACTAGAAAGCCCGGGGAGAAAAGATTCTTCCCGGGCTTTTTTATTGGTTTTGTATCAGTACTTAGGGTTTGGGCTTCTCTTCTTTTGCTTCAGGTTCAGGCTTAGGTATTTCCACAAACTTCATAGCTTCATCGGGCAATTCGTAAGAGCTATGCATCATTTCAAGTTCATCATTTACGAGGTCTGGGCTGATGATGCCTTGAAGAATCTGCACAGCAAAGATTTCCTGCAGTGCGTCTTCAAACTTCACAAATGCAACAACCTGCCCTGTTTGGATATTAACAACCCAAACTCCACTATTGCGTTCAATGTTTTGCTCGGTGATCGGTATGCCACTGAATACAGCGGTTTCCCTCACTTGAGATAAGCCGATGAAAGCAAGAGGGCCAAAAAAGTCTAGGCCCCGGGTAAAGCCAGGAACAGTTGCGATAGCTTCATGTTTGCCAGTTTTTAGATCTACAATAGAGAGAGTACCTTTTCCAGATTCGAGTACCCAGAGTTGCCCGTTGTGCCAGCGGGGCGAGTGGGGCATGGAAAGATTGCGCGTGATGATTTCGCCACTGGGCACATCCATCAAAATGCCGCCATCTTTTTTGTTGGCTCGCCATCCCGTGGGGGTGTT
>CAMDHK010000282.1 GCA_945897965.1 Candidatus Kuenenia stuttgartensis
GGTTCGGCAATCGCAACGAAGTTCAAAGCCGTACTGCTAAGATGGCACTGAACATTCTTAGGCTTCATTTGCTGAAAGAAGCTAAACATGGCTAATCCAGGAACCCAACGAGAGGGCTTCTCAGCATCCAGCATTGCTGGCATCGTGATTGCCCTTGCAATGGCGATTGCCCTTGCAAAGCTTTTATCCGCACAAAGGCTTTACGAACCTTCGTACCACCGGGCGCCGGGAGAAGCGCCAGGCTCGCGATCTGCATGGCCCACCACTAGGCCTACCCCCATGCCTACTTTCAGTTCTAATGATCGTTCACGTTGGGCCACGGTTAGATCACTTGTGGATGATGGCACCTTCATCGTGGGCAAGCGCGATACCTTTGCCTACATTCTTACTGCGGTTGCGCAAACTGGGCAGACCGAGTTTTTCCCTGCTCTCACCACCGCTGCATGCGGCCTTTCCAAAAGAATTTCTTCTAGCTCGGGTATCTCTTTCGAAGATGGCTGGCAGACCGTTGATCTTGTGCTACATCCTGATGAACTTAATTTCTATTCCACCAAGCCACCTTTGCTTCCCATCATGGTTGCAGGCGAATACTGGATCATCAAAAAGTTGACAGGGTGGACCTTGAAACAACATCCCTTTGGTGTGGTTCGCATCATCTTGTTCACCATCAACCTTATACCATTCTTTATCTACCTTCTTGTGTTCTGGGCTTTACTGCAACGGTTTTCGCAATCTGATTGGGCCTGCATTTATGCTCTGACCATCGCTGCACTAGGCACAAGTGTTTTGCCTTTCTTGAACAGCTTCAACAATCATACGATGGCAACTTTTTCGATTCTTTTTGCAATTTATGGCATCGTTCGCATTCAAGAAATCGCTGATGCAAAATCTAAAACAGCCTGGCAAGGATCTTTCTGGTTCGCACTCGTTGGCTTGCTTTGTGGCTTTGCTGTTTGCAACGAACTACCTTCGCTTGCGTTTCTAGCTTTCGTCGCCTTGGTTGGAACCTTCAAGTTCCCTAGGCAAACCATCCTTGTTTATTTGCCCTGCGCTGCGCTTCCGATACTGCTTCTCCTCGCTTCTAATCAAGTTGCAATGGGCCAATGGCGGCCTGCATACAGCGAGTTTGGCAGCCCTTGGTACACTTACGAAGGAAGCCACTGGCGCATTTTCGATGGTATGATTCGCAGAGGAATTGATTGGGCCAGATACAACGGCGAATCCAGAGCCACCTACACCTTCCATTTATTGCTAGGCCATCATGGTTTCTTTTCGCTTACCCCAGTCTTTCTTCTCGCTCTCGTAGCATTGGCACGCACTCCCTTTTACCAACACTCCAGCAAATCTTGGGGATTCCTTGCGCTTACCTCTGCTATCGTGGGTGCGGTCGTGATCGTCTTTTATATTTTCAAAAGCGATAACTACGGCGGATTTGCTGTCGGCCCTCGTTGGCTCATGTGGGTTGCTCCACTATTTCTTCTTACCGCGGTGCCTGTAATCGAAGGTATGGCTAAATCTAAAACCGGAAGGCTGATCGCTTTAGTACTTTTAATCTTTGCTGTGCTTGCTGCGAACTATCCGGGTTGGAATGCATGGCGGCATCCTTGGATTTACGATGCTATGCTTGATTCCGGTTGGCCCGGTTACTAAAAGGCCATCATGGATAATGCCACGACACCTTTGGATGATAAGCCTCTTTCTTATAATGTGCCCCACCCCAGTGCGCCCTTTGCTTTCCTGTGGGTATTGTTTTTCCTCATTGCAACTCAGGTTCCGGGCGCTCTTGTTGTTATCGCACTAATCATGATCAAAGGCTGGATGGATGGGGATTACGCATCTCTATTGGGCATGGCGCAAGAACAGGAGTTCCAAGAATCTGCTGAGTATTCTTTCATGCTCGCGCCCGCTCTTGCCTTATCCCAGATTTTAACTGTCGTTGTTGGTATCACCGTTCTACGCTTCACTGCGGGCATAGACTGGCCCCGAAGGATTGCTTTGCGCTTGCCCCCTTGGCATCATGTTCTTCTTACTCTTACTTTATTCCCTGCTCTGGTTTTTCTGGGTGAAGGCATCGACAAATTAGTCAGGCCTATCCTTCCTGAAATCATTCACATGGAAAATGCCATTGTAAGTTTTTCAAACTGGCCCTGGTGGCTTGGTGTTCTCATCATCGGAGTTGGCCCTGCACTTGGCGAAGAGCTTTGGTGCAGAGGGTTTCTTGGCAGGGGCTTGATTGCAAATCATGGCGTGATCAAAGGCGTTTTACTTAGTTCCCTCTTGTTTGGAATCATGCATGTAGAACCCCGACAAGTTGCATATGCCACAGTTTTAGGCGTTATACTCCATAGCGTTTATCTTTGGACAAGATCGTTATTCATGCCGATGATGCTGCATTTCATGAATAACAGCTTAAGTATGATTCAAATTTCCCGCGATGGCCCTTCGTTCGAACTCTTAAACCAGATTGAAGCTGCAGGGGTAACTTCTCCCTTTTGGCTTTATGGCGGCACACTTTCCCTTTTAGCGTGCTCATGCATGGCATTGCACTTATCTAGGCCCAAGCTCAGTATTATTGATCCTGAAGGCAAACCAATCTGGGCACCGCCATTCAAAGGCGTCGCTTACCCGCCTAATGATTCCAATACCAAAGTTGAATATCCATTCCCAAAAATATCATCTTGGTTATTGGTGCTATTTGGGCTGAGTATGTTCGTGCTGGGAACATTTATGGCTTTAAAGGGAAGTTAAGGTTCCGAAAGCCTACATTTCTAGGCAAACAGTAACGGTTGCGAAACATTTATAGACATCTTTAGGCGCTAAATACTACGCACATCTTACCTAGCCGAGCTTGGCTCCTGAATCAAATGGGTTGCCTTAATCGGTAGATCGCTAATAACCGGAACACCTTGCGGAAACTTTTTGTATTAACCATCCTTCTTTTTTTTGCCATATCCGCAGCAGCGGGCATATTTGCTTCGAGTAAAGGTTTGATCGTTTTTAGTCACCGAATGTTTCGAGTGGCACCGATCGACGTAACTGCAACCAAGGAGTAGAGCATGTTTTGGAAGCGAACCCGCCTGGCATTGTTGGCGAGCTTCTTCATGGCCACGACGGCTAACGTCGTTCGGGCTGAAGAAGCAAAACCAGTAACCGCACCAGCAACCCGTACTGTTTCTTACAAAGTACTGGTACCCGAGTATTATGAAACCACTCGGATTGTTAACAAGCAACAATGCGTTGAAGAAAAGTACACCGCATACAAATGCGAAAATGTAAAAGAAGAACGCACACGCAATGTTAATGTAAACAGAATCGTAAACGAAATGAAGGAAGAAACCCGCACTGTATGCGAATGGGTTAAGTCCTGCGAAGAACGCACCATCATGAAGAAAGTCACCACTTGCAAGCCCGTTACTACAACGGTTAAGAAGTGTGTTGACAAAGGTCATTGGGAATGCAAGGAAGTTCCTTGTGGCCCTAGCATCACCGATCGCTTGAAAGGCCTTTTAGGCAAGTTCAAGAAGGATGATTGCTGCGAAACCAAGTGCGAAGATGCTTGCGCACCTAAGACCAAGACCGTTAAGTGCTGGGTTTCCAACAAGGTTATGGAAGAATGCAAAGTAACCAAGATGGAAAAGGTTACCGAATGCGTACCAACCAAGGTAAACGTTCAAGTTTGCAACAAGGTTCAAAAGCAGGTCAAAGTTCAGGTTTGCGTTAAGAAATGCGTAACCGAAGTTAAGACCGAAAAGTACACCGTATGCGTACCTAAGAAAGTTGCTTACGAAGCTACCCGCAAAGTAATGAAATGTGTACCAGTTGAAGAAAAAGTTAAGGCTTGCAAAATGGTTGAAAAGACTGTTGAAAAGCAAGTTGTTGACTGTGATCCTTGCGCTGCAAAGTGTGGCATCCTTGATAACTTGAAGAGCAAAGTTGGCGGCCTTCGCTGCAAGCTTGCTTCCCACAAGAAGAGCGATTGCAACTCTTGCTGCAACTAGTCCTAAAGAATAGTTGATAAACTCAAAGCCAGGGCTTCCGAAATCACGGAGGCCCTGGCTTCTTTTAATAACAACCACTTTTTTAAACTAAGTTATTTGCTGCTGACAGGATTTAAGACAAGCGTACGCACCACAGCCGGTGGCACATTCATCCAAACCTTTCTCGCCCGGACTTGATACTTCTTAATTTCCTCATCCACAATTTCGCTTACATCCCTTAGTCTTTTCTTTTCGGTCTGAGGTACGAAGGGGTATTTCAAATTGCGAATTGCAAAGTATTCGTAATAGCTGAGGGGAGCGCCCGGTTTCATCAGGCTTCGGAAGACTGAAAAAATCTGTTTGACTATTTCGCCTTCAAAATTGTTCATGGGCAAGCCTGAGATAATGCAATCGTAAACTGCATTCCCACCCAAGTCTTCGAGTTTGCCTACCAGAACCTGTATCTGATCTTTGGTTTTTGCGTACTCTTTTTTTGTTTGGATTTCTTGGCGCAAATGTTCTGCGAAGCTTTCGTTGATTTCGATTGCGGTGAGGGTATCGCCTGGTCTTAGTACTTTGGCAATTTCGCGGGTGATGGCGCCAGTGCCTGGGCCGACTTCAAGAATATTCCAAGGGGCCCTTTCAACTCGCAAGGTTGCGCAGATGGCACGGGCCAAGTATTTACTGCTCGGAAGAATTGCTCCGGTTGTACTAAACCTACCTACTACTTCTTTGATGAAACTGCGGGTTTCTTTTAACGGAGCCCAAGATGCTTTTTTATTTTTCGAAAGGGGTGGATTCACTTTTCAAGTAGCCTCTGCATACACTTTATGATCCGTGGTATGCCCTTCCTTTCCATCCGGAAGGTTTGCCTATTCCTTGGCGAATTAATGCGTACCATTGAATTGCCAGTAATATCAAAATTCCCAGTGGGTGCATCAAGGCACCAAAAAATGATTGCCGAAACGCCACTTTTGCAACGAATCTTGCGCTATAAGCAAGAAAAACTGCAAGCACTGATACTAATCTCAAACCCCAGCAAGATTCAAAGTACCAGATAAG
>CAMDHK010000283.1 GCA_945897965.1 Candidatus Kuenenia stuttgartensis
TCTGAGGAAAGCTTCATCAACAATATCCTTGGGATCGAGGTTGGTTGAGAAGATGGTTAACTGTTCGAAAGGTACTTTGAATTTTTGCCCGCTTACCAAGTTGAGGTAATCTACCCGGCTTTCCAAAGGAACAATCCAGCGGTTGAGTAGCTCTTTAGGGCTGCATAATTGCCTGCCAAAGTCATCGATGAGAAAGATTCCGCCATTGGCTTTCACATGCAAAGGGCCCTGGTAATAATTAGATTCTGGGCTGTAGCGGGGCTCGAGCATACTGAGGCTTAATTCGCCACCTGTAATGATCACCGGCCTACGAATGCGAACCCAACGGCTATCATGATTACTAGTATTCAAGAGCCTGCGGATTGCAGCCTCTGCTTCATCTTTCGGGGCCTCTGCTTGGACTTCATGCGGAATATGAATTGCAGGGTCGAATATGGAGATAATGTTCCCTTCGAAATGGAAGGCATACGGGACAAATATATCACCACCCTTGCGATTCATGAAGTCGCCTATGGCTTGGGCGATCGAGGTTTTTCCTGTGCCGGGCGGGCCGTAAATGAAAATAGATTTGCCACTAAGAATTGCAGGGCCAACTGCATTGAAAAGTTCATCGGTAATCACCAGATGGCTAAAAGCTTCTCTTAAAGCCTGGGGATCCACAGGCAGGTTGGTCACCGCCTGCTTGTAGGTTTGATCAACATAATCTTCCAAGCTGACGGGTGCGGGCCCAACATAGCCACAAACCTTCATTGCATCTTGTGCTCTTCTTCTGCCTAGTTCAGTAAGGTTGAATTTGTAACTGGCCCTGCCAATAAGGTCGCCACCTGAAACATCGATGCACTTTTCGTTTTTAAGGAAGACCAAAGCTTCTTCAATGATTTTAAAAGGTAGGCATAAAGATTTAGAGATATCCATACCTAGCATTGCGCCCTTGGTATAAATAGCTTTTAAAACCATTTCCGAAAGCATGCCCGAATTAAGGCCAGTTTCCTTAAGATTATCAGGGCATTGAGGCGCAGTGGGGATGTATTGATCTTTGTCCTGAGATTTCACTTTCGCTCCTTAAGCATCATTTTCTCATCAGCAGCCAGATACCGAAGGCGAGTATTATCAAAGAAAATTGAATAAATATCGCCCTATCGGAAAAGACAAAATTCCACCAGTAATCAAAGCTCAAATACATCACGCTGAAGTTTCCTAATTAACGGGGCGACAGCTTTATTCTAGGCTATTAATAGCCTCCTGTGTTCCCTGTTCCGGAAGAACTTCCAGAAGAACCACTGCCGCCACTAGAACCCGTATTGCTTCCGCCAGAAGAAGACCCGGATTGGCCATTGATAAATACACCCGTAACACCTGATTGTTTGCCGTTTATAATACGAGCAGCATCGATACCTGATCCAGAAACTTCTGCAGGGTCATGCAATACCACTTGGAATTCAGGATGCACCTTGTCTTCAGAAATTTTGGTCATGTAAGCCTTGATGTTTTCGCTTCGAGCCTTGTTGAGTTCTTTGTTATTAACTTTTTCATCAGGGTTTTGCGCAACTTGCAGGAAAATAACTTCCTGGGCTGCGGGCCTTCTGCGGGCAAGCCTCTTTAAATGATCTTTACCCATTGCATTAAGCTCAGGTTTCCCCGTTTCAAAATGAAAATCCCAAACGGTTTGATCCAGCACATTGCCATTACTTACTTGTGGGGCAAGTGCTGTCCTTACTGAATTACGAGCATCCACATTGTAACGCTTTGGGTAATATGGATCGACCACATCACGGTAGCCAAAGCAACCAGTAAAAGTTAAAGATATAAGAACCAAGCAAAGGATAAACTTCTTGGTGATGTTGAACTTTGGGTGAACCATGACTAACCTCCTTGTATGAATCTCACTTATAAGCAATCGGCCATCCATGGCCTGATGATTAATATTAAAACGCCCCAGACATCATCATCTTGATTGCAGCAGGGCCAACCAGAATAATGAAGACACCTGGGAAAATGAAAAATAACATTGGGAAAAGTAACTGCACCGCGCACTTGGCAGCTTTTTCTTCCGCCATCTGCCTGCGCTTGGTTCGCATCGTATCGGATTGAACCCTAAGAGCATTGGCAATGGAAGAGCCAAAGCGATCAGCTTGAATGATAATAGTGGTAAGGCCCCGTAAATCATCTACGCCATTTCTTTCGCCCAAATCGCGGAGCACTTCTTTTCTAACACGCCCAATTTGAAGCTGGAAGTTGCAAAGGCTAAGTTCCGAAGCCATTACCTTGGCATGATCCTTCATTTCATCGCAAACTTTACGAAGTGCAGCATCAAGGCCCAAGCCGCTTTCAACACAAACAACTAAAAGATCAATAATATCAGGCAGAGTAAGGAAGATTTCCTGTTGCCGAGTTGAGCGCACATACCACAACCCGATTTTTGGAATATACATACCGATTGCACTGAAAATAACCACATATTTAAGGCCATCATAAGTCATGCCATAAGCTGGAATAAAATAGGCAATCGAAGGCAGGCTAAAGATTAGCAGAGTGATGAATCGCAGGCCTTGAAAAATTGGGACTGCATTTTCGCTACGAAACCCTGCAGCGGAAAGCTCTTTGCGAATTTCGGTTTGCTCGCCTTCGGTAGAAGGCATCATGGGCGACGCGAGAGCCTTGGCAGTCTTCAACAGCATGTTGAAGATACCGCCTTTTGAATCAGAGGATTCTGCCTCGATGATTGCATCCTTGCTGGAAAGTTTTTTTAATCGATCGGTCTGCTCGCTTTTGTTTGTTGCAGAAAATAAACTGAGCAAACTCCAGATACCAACACCCACAAGGAGAGCGAGAAGTAAAGGAATCAAATCTTGCATGAATTCGGGTAATACCATTTCTCTCTCCTTTCTAAACCTTGATGTCGACAATTTTTTTAATAGTGATTGCGCCCAATATTTGCCCCACAACCAAACCAGCCAGCATTTTTCGGCCTATTTCGGTAGTCCAAAGAGGCTGGATATATTCTGGATTGCTGATGCGCAAATAAATAAACAAAGCCACGGGCAAAGCTAAAAGCACGGTTCCGCTCATGCGGCCTTCCCCAGTAAGAGCCGCCACCTGACCCAGAATTTTAAATCTTTCGCGAACGATGTAACCAATTTTGTCGAGGATTTCGGCAAGGTCGCCACCCGTTTGTTTTTGAATCGCAACAGAAGTTGCAAAAAACTTGAGGTCAAGGCTGGGAACACGGTTGCACATTTCTTTTAAGGTATCTTCCACAGGCATGCCGAGTTTCTGTTTTTCGTATGCTTTGCCAAATTCCACGCCGATGGGTTCAAGCATCTCTTGGCCAATCACTTGCAACCCTGCAGAAAGGCTTTGTCCAGATCGAAGCGCGCGTGCTAACAATTCCAAAGCTTCGGGAAATTGTTCGGAGAATTTTTGCAACCTTGCGCTGCGTTTTTGATACAACCAAACCCAAGGTATTACCATCAAAGGGATTGAAACAAAAGCAACGTAGAAGGGCAGGCCCGCAGCCATCTGGAGCCCAATTCCGGATAGCCCTAGCATGATCGAAATACTGATCAGGGTAGAGGGTGGAATATTACAATCAGCTTGTTCGAATATTTTCTCGATGGAAATCATTCTGGGCATGAAAGTTTGAATAAGAGAGTTGCGGTCGGTTTCTGTGTAGGTTTTACGAAGCAGATCTGTCTGCCTGCTTTCTTCGCGGGTGACCTTTCCTGCAAGCACATCCAGTCTGCTTTCCAATACCTTGTTGGGTTCCTTGGTGGAAAACATGAATATTGCCATCACTAATGCAGCGACTGCGAAGAATGCCAGAACAGCGATAAGGTAAATAATTTCCAAGGTATGAATCCCTAATCCTTAAGTAGAACGCGTTCTTGAAATAAATTGGGGGGAAACTTTACGCCCGCAGCTTCCAATCTGGGTACAAAACTTGGCCGTACACCCGTAGCTTCAAACTGCCCGAAAGCCCTGCCATTCGCATCGCAACCTTGTTGCTTGTAAAGAAAAATATCCTGCATGATGATCATGTCTTGTTCCATGTTCATCACTTCGGTTATGTGAGTGATTTTTCTGGGCCCCCCCTGCAACCTGTTCGCTTGAATGATCAAATCCACAGCAGAGGAAATCTGCTGGCGCATGGCTTTGATGGGTAATTCTAACCCAGCCATCATCACTAAAGTTTCGATACGAGCCTGGGCATCTCTTGGGGCATTGGCATGAATGGTGGTCATGGAACCTGCATGGCCGGTATTCATGGCTTGAAGCATATCGAGAGTTTCGCCACCTCTGCATTCGCCAATGATAACTCGTTCGGGTCGCATACGAAGTGCATTACGAACAAGGTCGCGGGCGGTGATAGCGCCTTTGCCTTCGATGTTTGGTGGCCTGGTTTCCAGCCTTACAATATGTTCTTGTTGAAGTTGAAGTTCAGCAGCATCTTCGATGGTAATAACGCGTTCTTCATTGCCAATGAAGCTGGAAAGTGAATTTAGGAGGGTGGTTTTACCTGAACCAGTACCACCAGAAATAATCACATTCAAGCGGGCTTTAATGCATGCTTCTAAGAATACTGCCATTTCAGGAGTGAGTGCGTTATAGCTTAATAAATCTGTCATCATCAGAGGCTTGGTGCCAAAGCGCCTGATACTTACAGTTGCGCCATCGAGTGCCAAAGGCGCGATGATTGCATTAAAGCGCGAGCCATCGGGTAGGCGGGCATCCACCATAGGGGAGGTTTCATCAACGCGCCTTCCCATTTTAGAAACGATGCGATCAATGATTTGAAGCAGATGGTCGTTGTCGCGAAACTTAACTTCGGAAAGAGTCATTTTGCCTTTTCGTTCGACAAAGATTTTATGCGGGCCATTGATAAGAATATCACTAATGGTGGGGTCTTTTAAAAGAAGCTCGAGAGGCCCTAGGCCGAGAGTTTCATCCAAAACCTCGTCAATCAATCGTTCTTTTTCAACTCGGTTGAGCAG
>CAMDHK010000284.1 GCA_945897965.1 Candidatus Kuenenia stuttgartensis
AGCAAGTCCACCCTGCTAAAAGTTTTTTATCTGGCCTGGCCCGCTTTGATCCTACAATTCCTTCACTTGATTATCAATCTGTGGGATCGTTTTATTGCAGGCAGATTTTTGCTGGTCGATTCTTCTTCCCACCTCTCAATTCAAACAGCGCAGACCACAGGGCAATACTTTTCCTGGCTTATTTCCAGTTACAGTGTTCTTGTCACCGTGGGTAGTACCGCACTTATCGCCCGATTTGTTGGTGCGGGAGATTTTAAATCCGCTTCCAAAGTCGTGCATCAATCACTGCTTCTTGCGTTTTTTTTTGGCATGATTGCAAGTATTCTTGCGATTACTTTTGTGCCATTTATTTTGACTTTAATCGGGCTTCAGGGGGTTGCTGCGCAAGAAGCCTATGGTTTTCTCTTTAATATTTTTATCTTGCTTCCATTTCAAATGGTTGAAGCTGCGGGTATTGCCTGTCTGGTTGGCGCAGGTAATACCTTTACAGGTTTAATGGTTCTTGGCTTTGTAACTGTGCTAAACATCCCATTATCTTTTATTCTTGCGACGGGATTTTTAGGAATAGTTCAGCTTGGTTTTCCAGGCATTGCTCTTGGTACTTCGATTAGTCATGCTTCCGGAAGTCTCTTAGTTATGTGTTTGTTGCTACGAGGCTCTTCTTCGCTTCAATGGGATTGGAAAGAAAAATTAAATTTTGAATTGATTCGAAGGTTACTTAGGGTGAGTCTGCCTGCAGGGGTAGATAGCCTTAGCATTGGTTTCGGCCAGTTTGTATTTTTGGCAATTATAAATCGATTGGGTGAGGCCGCTGGTGGTGCGCATGGAATAGCACTTGGATGGGAAGCTTTGGGGTATCTTTCGGGTGCTGCATTTGGCACAGCAGCGACTGCGCTTGTTGGGTTAAATCTTGGGGCGGGTTTACCAAAAGAGGCTAGTCGTTGTGCATGGACAGCATATGGTTTAGGAGCTGTATTCATGTCGATCATGGGTGGGGTGTTTTTTTTCTTTGCAGAATCTATGTTCTTGGTTTTCTGCCCCGATCCTTCTCAAGGTGAAATAGTTCGAATTGGGGCCCCTGTTCTTCGGTTGATAGCTTTTGCGATGCCTTTTTTAGCTTCATGTATCATCATGACTTCAGCATTGAGGGGTGCGGGTGATACCCGGATTCCGGTTCTTTTTACTTGGATTGGATTTTTTCTTTTAAGGATTCCTGTTGCATTGCTGTTTGCAAGAAATCCCTCTAACGACATTTTCATGCCCGAGTTGGCCTGGGGACTGCTTGGCGCCTGGTTGGCAATGTTCGTGGATTTGTTCGCCCGGGGAATATTGCTTATTTACAGGTTTGGCTCTGGAAAGTGGCAATCAGTTAAGGTCTGATTTTTACTTGTTCAGGGCTTCGAGTGCGGTTGGGAAATCGTCGGTGAAACAAAAGCGGTCATCCAATTTGCAAGCTGCAAATATAGATTTTACCTGTGGGCTAACATGGCAAACAGCAAGCTTACCGCCTAATTCGTTTAATTGCCTTTGTAGGGAGATTATTTTTCCGAGAAACACGCTGTACATGCATTCCATGTTGGGCCCAAGGCTAAGTGCAACCTTGTAGATTTTCTCGTCGGCTATGATCTTTTTGATTTCTTGGAATGAGTCTTGGATTTCGAGTTCGGAAGGTCTTAGATTCTTAAACCTTAGACAGAGGCCATCACCCTGTCTTTCGTAACTCATAAATTTAAATTGGCTCATGGGAAATCTCCGGTCGGATCAATGGCGTTAAATTATTCTCTTCTATCAATTTAGCCCAGCTATTATTAATGTCAAGCAGGGAATATTTATGGCGAATTTAATTATAAAATTGTCGGACATTAAAAAGTGAATTGATTGGCAGTTTTATTAAGAGATTAAAGCAAGGGGCATTCTTTGTTTTGCTGGAAGCGGTATTAATTCATCTGTTTCTTGATAGGGAAGTGGTTCAGCTTCAAGCATACCTTGATAAACGCCTATTATTTTTACTGGGATCATCTTACGGCGCACTGCTTCAATCATACCGGGTAACATTACCCGAATTCCGCGCGAGGATGTGCCTTCCACCCAGCCTGATCTTTTTACCGATTTTGATTCAACAAGTATGTGTTCATCAATTCCCATGAGGCGCTGTTGGTATTTTTGCAGGTTCTCTTGTTCGATTTGCTCTAATATTTTTCGTCTTTGCAGTTTTACCGGTGCGGGAACTGGGTCTTTTAAAGATGCTGCGGGGGTCCCTTCTCTTGGACTGTAAGGGAATAGGTGCATTTTAAAGAATCCAATTTTTTGCGATAGGTCGCAAGTGGAGTCAAAATCTGCATCGGTTTCACCAGGAAAGCCAATGATGATATCGGTAGAAAAGCCCGGTCTATCCAAAGCATTTGAAATGCGTTCGCACCGATCGATAAAACCTTGCCTTGAATAACGCCTGCGCATTTGACGTAGAATTTCATCAGAGCCACTTTGAAGGCATAAATGAAAGTGAGGCGCAACCAGGGGATGAGTCTTCATTACCTCGATAAGATCGTCTCGAGCTTCTGCTGCTTCGATGCTGCTTAGCCGAATTCTGAGATCGGGAAATCTTAAACTTATTTTTTCGAGCAGGTGCCATAGTCTGCACCATTCGCTTTTGGCTTTTCCTTTACTTAGATCTATACCGTAATGGCCTAAATGGATCCCAGTAAGAACGATTTCCTGATAACCAGAAAGTTGAAGATCTGCAATTTCTGCAAGGATTAGTTCGGGCTTTCTGCTGATGAGGGCAGGCCTTACAGATGGAATAATGCAGTAACTACAATTTAAAAGACACCCGTCTTGAACTTTGACAAAGGCCCTTTGGTGGTCATCAAATCGGGTAATATTTAAGGGGCGTTGATCGATGCCAAATTCTGCAAGAGATGCAAGGAACGATTCTTTGTTACCGATTACGCTTGAAACCCCATCGATATTTGCAATGCTTTTTGGGTCGCGTTCTGCGTAACATCCGGTTACTAAGATTTTGGTATTTGGGTTTCGGGAGTGAATTTTCCGAATTAAGGTTCTACCCTTGGCGTCTGCATCATGGGTGACCGTGCAGGTGTTGATAATACAAAGATCTGGGTTTTCATTATCTAATGCTTCAACTACGCCATTAAGTTCAAGCATTTCCCTGAAGTATTGCGACTCATATTGGTTTACTTTACAACCAAGAGTTTCAACTTTGCAGGTTTTTGGTTTCCACTTCATAATTAATAATGACCGGAAAACAACATAAAATGCAGTCTAAATGAAAAGTACCGAAGGTGGGACTTGAACCCACACACCTTTGAGGGTACCGGATTTTGAGTCCGGCGCGTCTGCCATTCCGCCACTTCGGCATATTTAATAAGTTTAGCGATTGCGATTTAAACTTCAAACCTTAGATTGTAAAAACTTTGATTTACTTCAGGTTTTTGAGAAAGATTGTGTGGATTAGTGGTAAATTACATTAGAATAATATTTTAATAATCGAGTTGGGAATTTGATTCATGAGTGATTCAACCACAGAGAAGACCGAACTGGGCAACTATTTTGTTGCCAACTACCCACCATTTTCCTTCTGGAAGCCTTCTTTTTTACCTGAGGCCCATAAGGTTTTAAACGCAAAGCCTGAGCCAGGCACACCCCTCGGTCTTTATGCGCACATCCCTTTTTGCAGGAAACGTTGCAAGTTTTGCTATTTTAGGGTTTACACGGATAAAAATGCCAAGGATGTCGATAATTACCTCGATGCGCTGATCCAAGAAATCGCTCTTTGTTCCCAATTGCTTGTGCGGGGTGGCAGGGATCTTGACTTTGTCTATTTTGGTGGTGGTACTCCTTCTTATTTGAGTGTTACTCAACTCGAAAAACTTTTTAATGGCATAAAAAACTCATTCACTTGGAATGGTGCCAGAGAAGTTACTTTCGAATGCGAGCCAGGCACACTTCAGCAACATAAGCTTGCCGCCCTTAGGCAAATGGGCGTCACGCGCTTAAGCTTGGGCGTTGAGAATTTTAATAATGAAATTCTTGAATCTAATGGCAGGGCCCATCATTCCGCCGAAATAGTTAAGGCATACACTTGGGCACGGGAGCTGAATTTTCCCCTTATCAACATTGATCTCATTGCAGGCATGGTGGGTGAAACCACAGAAAATTGGAAAGATTGCATCAAGAAAACAATTGAAATTGCACCTGATTGCATCACCATCTACCAAATGGAGCTTCCTTTTAACACTGTGTTTTCAAAGGAATTAAAACAGGTTGATCAGCCTGATCCTCTTGCTGTTTCTGATTGGCCCACCAAAAGGGGATGGGTTAAATATGCTTTTGAAACTTTGATGGAAAATGGATACGAGATATCGAGTGCCTATACTCTGGTTCGGAGCAAGGCAAAAATGAAATTTGTTTATCGGGATGAGCTTTGGCATGGGGCAGATATGTTTGGAACAGGCGTAGCTTCTTTTGGGCATATAAATGGATTTCATCTGCAAAACTTGGATGCTTGGGATAATTATCTTGGTGAATTGCAGAAGGGGATTATTCCGCTCGGTAGAGCCTTGCCCGTTACTAAGCATCAAAAATTGATTCGAGAAATGATCTTACAGCTTAAAACCGGACACCTTGAATCAGAATACTTTGAAAATAAATTCAAGGTCCAAATATTCAAGGAGTTTGACTCTCAGTGGGGGTCGCTTGAAAAAGAAGGCTGGTTGAAACTTGGTCAAAATTCGGCGAATGTCACCATGGACGGCTTGCTTCAGGTTGACAGGCTATTGCCTAGATTTTTTGAACCTGATCATTTAAATGCCCGGTATACATAGTTTTTTGTAAGGTTGTGGAAATAGAATGAGCGAGCCTTTGCAATTCATGATGGGCAAGTATGCAGCAGAAGTACCTGCTGATTTGTATTATTCCCGGAATCATTTCTGGTGCAGGGTTGTTGCTGGAAAAAACCGCTTTGGGT
>CAMDHK010000285.1 GCA_945897965.1 Candidatus Kuenenia stuttgartensis
TTGCTTGGTCACCGGTGCTGCTGGTTTTATTGGATCGAATCTTTGCGAACAACTTTTAGACTTAGGTCATGAAGTTATTGGTTTAGATGCTTTTATTCCTTACTACCCGCGCGAAATTAAACAAAACAACTTGATTGCTCTCAAAACAAGAAGCAAATTCACTTTCCATGAACTGGATTTGCGCGAAGACAATCTGGCTGATGCTACCAATAATGTTTCCGTCGTTTTTCACCTCGCAGCCATGGCCGGACTGGTGCTTAGCTGGAAAAATTTCAACCTCTATTCTTCTTGCAACTTGCTAGCAACCCAAAGGCTCCTTGATTCCGTACGAAACTCTGAGTCATTGAAAAAATTTATTTATGTCTCTACTTCATCCGTGTATGGCAAATTTAGCTCGGGCGATGAATCTATGCCCACCAAGCCGAGTTCTCCTTATGGTGTTACCAAGTTGGCTTCGGAAAATCTTTGTCATGCCTTTAGAGAAGAGTTCAATCTGCCTTTGTCGGTGCTAAGGTATTTTTCTGTGTATGGTCCAAGGCAGAGGCCAGACATGGGCTATAATATTTTCATCAAGGCAATGCTTAATGGCGAAACCATAACTGTTTATGGTGATGGCCAGCAATCGCGTGGCAATACTTATGTTTCTGATTGCGTTAATGCAACGATAGCTGCAATCAATTCGCCTGATGGCGAAACCTATAACATAGGTGGTGGCGAAATAGCCTCTGTATGGGAAATCATTGAAAGGCTCGAAAAAATCACAGGCTGTAAAGCCAAAGTTAAACTAGAGCAGGCTCGTGCTGGTGATCAGAGATCTACAGGCGCTGATATTTCCAAAGCGATCCGAGATTTTGGCTGGCAGCCTCAAGTATCTTTGGATGAAGGATTGACCAGGCAGGTAGCTTGGCAAAAATCTTTGTTAATTCGAAAAGCTGCTTAAATTAAGATTCATATCCAATACCTTTCAGTAGATCTTTTGTTAATACAAAAGGCTTGTTTGGGATTTTGTTCAAATCGAAAAGCGGCATTAAATCACGCAGGGTAACTGGCGTTGGTTTGTCCACCCAGCCACAAGAATATGCAATAAGCCCCAGTAAACTTTCGGGTTTCACGCCTTGATGCCGTAGGGCAGAAAGCCTTGTATCGCCATGCCTTTTTGCAAGCCGCTTACCATCTTCCCCTACAACAAGAGGCAGATGGATGAACGCTGGCGGGGTAAGATTTAAGCTTTGATAAAGCAGGATTTGTTTCGGCGTTGAAGAGATTAAATCATCGCCACGAACTACTTGATTGACTTTTTGAAATGCATCATCAACGACGACTGCAAGTTGGTATGCGGGCCACGATTGAGATAATGAATGTTCTGCTGCCATTCGCCAAACTACAAAATCATTTGCAAACTGTTTCGAAGGGCCGATTATTATGCCCTTAAATTGATCAATGAAATCTGGTTCTTTTGCAGGGCAGCGAAAGCGCCAGCAATAGTTTTTATCTAAAAGGCCAGAAGCATCGCAAGCAAAACGGTGTGCACAAGTCCTTGGGTAAAGAACATCCTGTCCATCTTCATGTGGCGCGCTAGCGGCCCGCAAGACATCATTGCGAGTGCAGGTGCAGGGGTAGATTAATTCTTTGAGTGTAAGCTCATTGAGTGCAAGTTGGTACGCATTCATTCTTGTGGATTGCACCAGAATTTCTTCATCCCAATCGAGGCCAAGCCAGCGTAAATCCTCAACGGTTTCGATGTCCGCCCCTTTTTTAACCCGGGGTGAATCGATATCTTCCATTCGTAAAAGTACTTTCCCGTTTTTTGTTCGGGATGCCAGCCAAGCTAAGATATAAGTTCTTGCGTTGCCCACATGCTGCGCGCCTGTTGGGGATGGTGCAAGTCTTCCAATGGTAGTAAGGTTTAACGAATTCATGGCGAGGGGGGTTGTTTGAGGACTTGCTTTGTGAATTGCAAAATGAGGTTTGCAACTTGTTTCTCTGGCTTGCTTGCATCAAAAATCATTTTCATGTGGTTACTTGGTGAGATTTCCTCAAACTTCACTGGATTACCATTTTCTTCGAGGGCCTTTTGAAATTTCTTGCAATCGGCAGAGGTGCACAAAGGTAATTCTTTGTCTGCGCACAAGATTAAGAATGGGGGCAAATCTTTTCGGACATGGGTTATAGGCGATGCTTTCACTTTATTTTCGGGATCATTCCCAAAGACATTTCCAAGTATGATTTTTGGTATTTCATAAACACCGCTTATTGAAATAACTCCTTTTATTGAGCTTGGATTTACATTTTCAGTTTTAAAATAAGTCGGGTCACAGGAAACCAAGCTGACTAAATGGCCTCCTGCAGAATGGCCGCATAGTATGATCTTCTCGGGGTCGCCTCCATATTTCTTGATATTTTTTGTAGTCCAAGAAATGGCACGAGCCACATCTTCCGCATGGGATGGATGTTTAACTTTGGGAGTAAGCCTGTAGCTGATCACGACTCCGATCATTCCATTTTGGGCAGCAAACCTGCCGATGGCCGAATAAATGCCAAAGAAATTTTTATCGCCTTGCACCCAAGCACCCCCATGGACGAAGAAAAAGACTGGGGCATTATCTGGGTTGGGTGGCAGAAAGAGATCTAGCTTGTGCTTTGCTGGATCTTTGCCTAATCCTTCATAATACCCAATGTTCGTCACTTCTCTAATTGCTTTTGGTTCGGGGTTTTTTTCGCTAGCTTGGGTAATCTGGCCCATGTTCATAATGCAGCTAAGCACAACTATGAATCTATAGGTTCGTTTTTTGATCATGGGACTTTCTTCTTTTGTTTCTTGATATTGCCCGCCAGATTCATTTTAATCAATTCAAACTCGACTTCCCATTTATCTTCTTTTTATCTATGTAACCACCATCTGGAGGATTGTATGTTTAGGTGGCTGGTTTTAATAATAATTGTAGGCGTGGTAGGTTGCAACCAGACCAATCAGGAATTGGTCAAGGACTACCACAATGATGGTATGCAGCTTTTTAAGATGGGCCGTTACAGTGATGCGCAGGAAAGTTTTCAAGCCGCACAACAATTGCAACCTGCAGACCCAGGGATTTATTACAACCTTGGTCAGACTTACGATTATCTTAAGCGACCTTACGACGCTGAAAAATGTTACAAGGAATGTATTGTCCGTAGCCCAAATCATGCCGGTGCAAGGCATGCCTTAACTGTATTGTTGATGAACCAAAATCGGCAGGATGAAGCGGTTAAAGGAATTGAAGATTGGCTGGCGAAAAACCCGAACTGCGCTGCAGCCTATGCGGAGGATGGTTGGATTTGGAAAACCGCGGGTGATATGCCAAGGGCACAATCCCGCTATCAGCAGGCACTTTCTCTTGATCCTTCCGATACCAGAACTCTTGTAGAGCTTGCCTTTGTTTATGAAAAACTAAATAGGCCTGATCGCTCTTTGGTTTTATACCAACGGGCATTGGAAATTAATCCACATCAGTTGGCAGTGAAAAAGGACCTCGAACGATTGCGCTCTTCCGGTACCTCTCTGCCTCATCCAGATTAAAGAAAGAGCATCCAATAATGCCCAATGCGTTTTTACTGATCGAACCCAGTATTTGGAAATCTTTTAAAGCCGAACTTTATTACCCACCTAATTACGATTCCGAAGGCTTTATTCATCTCTCTTACAACCATCAACTAGAATGGGCTGCAAATAAGTTCTATGCGAAAGCATCGGGCGTGTTGGCTCTGGAAATTAATCTAGATTCCCTTGGTTCATTTGTTCAAGAAGAACCATCTGCCGGGTTGGGATTGTTCCCCCACCTTCATTGCGGATTGCCTGTGAAAGCTGTAGTTGCAATTCATGAAGGAGCAAGGAATGTTGAAGGGAAATGGGTTTTCGAATCAATCTGATTCTATTGGTTTCTGCCCGATGAAGATATAGTAAGGCGCCTTAAGGCCAAGCATGTAAGGTACAAAACCCTTTTTCTCGATTAGGCTTAGAGTATTGAATTTGCTTTGCAGGTAGGGCAGGTGGTCTTGAGATAAAAACACATTATCGTAAGCGAACCAGTTAGGCCAGAAAGCCCTGGTAAGGCCGGAATGCTTAATATTGTTTTGGGCCGCCCATTTTCGCGAGACATAAAAATCGACAACCCCGATGATCCCGCCTGGCTTTAGAAGTTTATAGGCATGATTGATTGCATCAAACCAATTGGGGATCATGGTAAGCGAATAAGAAAAAGTGATTGCATCTGCCTGGCCAAAGTCTGGCTTATACTGCGTTGCATCTGCGTGAGCAGTAAAAACATTCTTCCAGCGTTTCTGCTCAATTCTTTTCTTTGCAACATTCAGAAGCGATCCGCAAAGATCCACAATCGTGACGGAATTGATGTTACTTAATCTAGATGCAAGGGCTTCAATGTTGTTGCCTGTCCCACCCCCCATGTCGATCAAGTTGGCTCCAGTTTCAAGAGGCAATACCCCCATCATTTGTTCTCTACCATGAAGCAGCCTGCGCCTGAAATCGTCGTAATGTTCCATCTGGCTGGAATAGAAATTCTCAAGCCTTTGTTCGTGGTTTGCACCTGTATTCTTGGCACAGACCATGTGATACATGATTTTTAAGTCTGAAATAAAACCCATGCGACTTTTTCCTAGCTGGGTAGTGCTGCGATGTAAAAACTGGCATAGGTATGCACACGATCAGTGGGGTGTAATCGTGCTGCAAGTTCTTCATCGTATTTAAGTAGGGATCCAAGTTCGACTTTGCCACCTTTGTAATCGACTTTCAGGTGGTCAAGGTAGGTCACCTTGATGCCAGCACTGCGGAAGATTGCTTTTGAATTAGGGGCGGATTTTGCAAGGATTGCGCTCCATTCCTCAGCAAGTGCCTCAGGGTTATGGCTACTCATCCAATCCATGTGATCCAGCAAAATGAATTTTGAAAACTTTTTATCGCTTGATTGCATGTACCCGGTCA
>CAMDHK010000286.1 GCA_945897965.1 Candidatus Kuenenia stuttgartensis
ACTAAACTACCCCTGCAATTGGGATAAAGTTATAAACCATTCACAAATTGCAGGAAAAGATGATATAGGGAAATAGGAGTCTGGGGGCAAACCAGAATCGTGAATTAATCTTTTTTTGGTGCAAGCATGGCAGTCATTTTCTTGCCTTCCATCGATGGAGCTTTCTCAACTTTGGCAAATTCTTGTAGTTTTTCTAAGATTAAATCGATAATCCGCTTACCTTCTTCAATATGCTGCAATTCCCGGCCCTTGAATATCACATTTACCTGAACTTTGTCTTTATGCTCTAAAAACTTACGAGCTTGATTGATTTTTGTTTCAATATCGTGATCCCCAGTCTTGGGCCTAACTCGTAATTCTTTGATTTTCTGCTGATGGACCTTGGTTTTGTTGTTTTTTAGCGATTGTTGATAACGAAACTTGCCGTAATCAAGAATCTTACAAACAGGCGGTCTTTCGTTGGGATTAACCTCAACAAGATCTAATTCTGCTTCTCGGGCCATTTCTAGGGCTTGAAAAGTGGGAATTACTCCAACAAATTCACCGTTGGCACCAATAACACGAACTGGGGAGATGCGTATTTGTTCATTCATGCGAAGGCCCCGGTCTTGGGGAGCCGTTGAGGGGGGGTTAGGACGCTCGTTGATACCTGTTTCTCCAAAAAAACTAATGATGTTGGCAACGCCGGCGCGAAAAACCAACGAATTATACAAAGTTAGAAGCCGGGCCTCATTAAAACAATCTAGGTTGTTTATGAGGGTATTATAGAATTTACCACGGTAGTTGTGGAATTGGAAAGAGAAAGATTCAATATTTTTAAGGAATTGCCTCTACAAAATCGATTTCGGGCAGATGTTTGCGAAGTTCTTCTTCGATTCCAAAGAGCACTGCCCTGACTGCACTAGGGCAAGAACCGCAAGTTCCCAATAAGCGAACTTGCAAAATTTTTCCATCCAATCCAGCGACTTCGATTCTGCCTCCATCCATTTGCAATGCTGGTTCAACATGCTCTAATATGGCTTTTTTACAGGCTTCTAGAAGGTTATCGGTTTCCATTAATTATCTCGTTTCATAAGTTTTGTATTCATATTTTTATTATTAGACAGGGCTGCGCCTGTTAAAGAATTCGGGCTTATCTGCAAAAACAAGATTGCGCGTTTGTTGGATATCCAAAGTCAATTGTTGCACCAAAGCATTTTTATCTACAAAAGTTTTGACGTTTCGGATTTTTTCTAAAAAATTGATTTCTATGGTGTGATCATACAAATCCCCCTCAAAGTCGAGTAAATGGGCTTCAACTTTTTGAGATAACTCCGAAAATGTGGGATTTGGGCCTATGTTTACAGCAGTTGCAAAGGTCTTATTGCCAATGTTGCATAAGCCTGAGTACACGCCATTCATGGGTAAAAGGGTTTGAATGTTTTCGAGGTTTGCGGTGGGGAAACCTATGGTACGGCCTCTTTTAGCGCCTGAAACGACTTTTCCTTCGATGGAATAGGTTCGCCCGAGGAGTTTTTTCGCCTGAAGCATGTCCCCGGTTTGGATGGCTTTTCGAACCCTGCTACTGGAAACTACTTCGTTATCGACCATAAAAGGGGTTGCAATGGTACCCAAGATGTTTCGGGTTATGCATAATTCTTTAAGTAAATCGATGTTTCCTGTTCGATTTTTACCGAAGTGAAAATCAGGCCCTTCAACAATTCCCTGAGCTTTAAAGGTTTCAAAGATTATTTTTTCAAAGAATTCTTCTGCTTGTAGTTCTAACAAACCATCATCTGTTTTTAATACTGCAACGAAGTCTGCACCCGCAGCCTGCAAAAGTTTTTTCTTTTGTTCGAGCGTGCTAAGAAAACTTAGATTGATTCCTGGCTTTAAAATTAAAAGAGGATGGGGGTAAAAGGTGATTGCGACGATGGGGACAGGGGTTTGGGAAAGCGTTTTTCCCAAGGTTTTCATTTGTGTAATCAGGTTTTTGTGTCCTTCATGCACGCCATCAAAGTTCCCAATCGAGATGATTGCTCCTCGGGAATGGGCAGGGATATCAAGGCTTTTCCATGAAGGCACAATTGGATTTGAGGTCATCTCTTTTACCAGTTAATCAGTGGTTTAATTTGCAATTCGAATAACCCACCCTCCATAAGCAGTATACTGGAATTATTCACAAGCTGGTTGGATAGTCGCTGCTGCTTTGAAAAAAGTGGGAGAGGAAAGTCCGGGCTCCATAGGACACGGTGGTGGGTAACTCCCACCGTCCGAAGTAGCATGCTTAACTGTGTGTTGCGTAAGGGTAGGGAAAGTGCAACAGAAAGATACCGCCCCAAAAGGGTAAGGGTGAAATGGCGGGGGAATGCAAATTCCTTAATGTAAGAGCCCACCAGCAGCCTGGTGACAGGCTGGCTCGGCAAACCCCACCGGGAGCAAGGCCAAATAAGAAGGAAGGACTGGTCCGGTCCGTTTGACCTTCGGGTAGGTCGCTCGAGCGTTCGGGTAACCGTTCGCCTAGATAAATGGCTATCTTCTTGCCTTTTTAAGGCAAGATACAGAACCCGGCTTATAGGCTGGCTTGTGAATATTCTTTACACCGCATTTTTAATGATTTGGCCTCTGCAAATGGGCATTGGCCTGCCTTGGATGTCGTGGATTTCGGTATCTGGTGCGATTCCCATTTGGTTATAAATGGTAGCATGCAAATCTTGCGGCCTGATTGGTTGGTCTTTTACATAGGCGCCATTTCTATCGGAAGAGCCAATAACTTGGCCTCCCTTAATTCCACCACCGGCTAAAGCAGCTGAAAACACATGGCCCCAGTGGTCTCTTCCTGCATTGCCATTATGCTTTGGAGTACGGCCAAACTCGCCCGCCCAAACTACTAAAGTATCCTTTAATAATCCCCGGTATTCGAGATCTTCCAAAAGAGCGGAATAAGATTGATCCATGACGGGCATCAATTCCTTTTTAAGTTTCTCGGCATTTTTTGCATGGGTATCCCAGCTGGGGCTACCTTGTGGTTCGTTTGCGAAACGAGTCCAGTTTACTTGGATCATGGGCACGCCGGATTCAACCAGCCTTCGTGCTAGCAATACGCTTTGGCCCCAGCGATTTTTTCCATACCTTTCCCGCATCGAATCCGGTTCAAGGTTTAGATTAAAGGCTTTGCGGGTTGCTTCGCCACTCATCAAATTAAGGGCTTGTTTGGTCTGGTTTTCAAACTGCTTTTGATTTTTGTCTGATTGGTTCTTGGCTGCACCGTTATTTACAGATTCAAGAATTTTCAACCTCTCATCGAATCTTTTATCGTTAATTCCTTCTGCAAGAGTCAGGCCCGGAATCTGAAATGCTGCGGATTCGGGGTGACAATTGATCAGCCAAGGGTTGCTGGCACGGCCTAAAAACCCAGCATCTTGCCCAGGCCAGGTGATTCCTCCGTCGTTCCATATATGCTCAGGCAGCACGATTGCCTCTGGTTTTACAGAGGCCGACCCTAATAGTTTTTGAATGATTGCAGCAAAACTCGGGGTGTCATTAGGCGCACCCGGTTTAGCATTCTCGAAATTCATTGGTTGGTGCGGGGTTCCCGTTAGCATCGAGTAACCACTGGAAGAATGGGCGTTATCGTTGGTCATCATCGACCGAAGCACGCAGATTTTATTGGTTAAAAGCGCGGTTTTAGGCATCAATTCGCAGACTTTTAGACCAACGGTGGTTGTGCTAATTGGCTGGTAAGGGCCGCGTATTTCTACCGGGGCTTCTGGCTTTGGATCCCAAGTTTCGTGTTGGGGCGGCCCGCCTGTGAGGTATAAAAAGATGCAGGCTTTTGCTTTTCGTTCCTTAGCAAATTTGTAACTTGCGGCTTTTGCATCCCCCAACCCCATCCCTAGAAGGCTTAAACCTCCTAGACTTATCCAATCGCGACGGTTGATGCCATCGCATAAACGAGTGGATTTTGAGTCGAATATTGAAATCATAGTTTCTCCATCTGGTATGTAAAAGCAATTTAATCTTATTACTTAATCGGATCAAGTAATAACTGGGCATTAAAATTGGTTTGGGTTTAAATTTAATATTGGAGCACAGAATGAAAGAATTAGTGATTGGTACAAAAAATAAATCGAAACTTAAAGAAATAAAAGAAATCTATGTCGACTTACCTTTTAATTGCATAGATCTTGGTGCCTTCTCCAATGTTTCTGAGGTAGTGGAAGATGGTTCTACCTTTGCTGAAAATGCTGCGAAAAAAGCTTCGGGCTATGCTTTACAGGTAGGCAAATGGGTTTTAGCGGAAGATAGTGGGTTGGTCGTTCCTATTCTTAAAGGTGACCCAGGCATTCATTCTGCACGCTATGCGGGGGAACATGGTGGCGATGCAGCCAACAACACCAAGCTTTTACAAGAATTAAGCAAATACCCCGCTGAAAACCGCGATGCTTACTATATTTGCGTGGCCTGTTTGGCCGACCCGCAAGGCAAAGTTATGGCTTTGACGGAAGGAAAATGCCATGGCAGAATTATTTCTGATTACTTGGGGCAGGGAGGTTTTGGCTACGATCCCTTGTTTTTGGTTTTGGAGTATCATCAGACTTTTGGCGAATTAAGTTCTCGGGTTAAACATGCAATTAGTCATCGAAGTAAAGCTTTGGCTCAATTACGGCCTACTTTATGGCAACTAATCAGTAATTCTTAATTCTGAGATTGTCTTTTTCACAAGGAACTTGATTTATTTTGCCTTATAGAGTTTGACCCCTGTTTGGTTTTCCAATAAACTATCTTTTTAGCAAATGCTATTGCTTCTTTGTTGATTTATCAGTGGTCGGTTCCTGTGGTTATATCATCACAAGTAAGATGCACCGGGACGACTTTGGTCAAAAATATCTGCAAAAGCGGGAGAGTGCTGCGTGGCGATTGTCCAAGTAAAAGATCTTATCGAAGCTGGAGTTCATTTTGGCCATAGAGCCAGTCGTTGGA
>CAMDHK010000287.1 GCA_945897965.1 Candidatus Kuenenia stuttgartensis
TGGAACGAACCCCCTAAACCTTTGATCCTTTCCAATTTCGTTACCCGAATGATTCAGATTCATTTCTGCATCATTTACCTTGCTGCAGCAACCTCAAAACTTCAAGGCTCTTCCTGGTGGAATGGGACTGCTCTTTGGGGAGTTTTAGCAAACTATTCTTTTAATCCCATGCATATACCCTTTTACACCTCATTGCTGGTTTTCCTTACAAAGCATAAAGTGCTATGGGAAGTCGTCATGACTACAGGGTGCGTTTACACCATTATGCTTGAAGCTTCTTTTCCTTTTTTAGTTTGGAATCACAAATTGAAGTGGATCATGATTTGTGGCTCGATCATGCTTCATACTGGAATTGGACTTTTGATGGGCTTAACCACCTTCAGCTTGTGCATGATAACTTTGGTATTAGCTTTTATCCCGCCTGAATTTATTAAAAACTTGATTGATCGTTACGGAATAGGTTCATTCAAGCGCTCTTCCATTTAGCATGTATTTATGCCATTTACTTAAGATTTCGTTTATGCAACCCTTGTTTTACTAATTCCTTAAGATTTTTAGCATATCTGTCGATATTTAAAGAAGCCGTTATTTCTGACAGTGTCAGAACAAACGATTTCTTACCTATGGACATGATAATGGCCCTTTTGAGGAAAATTACTGACTCCTCCGCTTCCGCTAGTTTGCTGGCGTTTTATTGCATTATTTGTACCTCGCTTATCAATGCTGCACCGCCCACAGATACCTATTATTCCAGAGATGCTTCTTTTATCATTCCGTTTTCTTCCAATCCCGCTGACTCTAAGATTCAAAAAATCCTGCTTCATGTTTCTGAAGATTTTGGCAAAACTTATGCCCATGTTGGCACTGCTCTTCCTACCCAAAAACAATTCCTTTTCCGGGCCCAAAAAGATGGCTGGTATTGGTTCTCCGTACAAAGCCAGGAAATCGACGGAAGAATGGTCCCTGCAAATATCAACATCGCCCAACCTTCATTAAAAGTTTGTATCGATAGTACCCCGCCTTCGGTTGTTCTTAGAGGGGTTTTTAAAGATGGTTCCGCTTCCATCGATTGGGATCTCCGCGATGAAACCTTAGATCTTTCCAGCATGAGGCTAGAATTTCGAAATTCTGATGGCAAGGATTGGGTGCCTTTATCTGCCCAGCAAATTGCTCAGGGGCAGCATGTTTGGAACCCAGGTACTTCCGGAAATATTGAAGTCCACCTCACTGTAAGAGATAAATGCGGAAACTTTGGTGAAAGTTCTATCGTGATTCAACCAAATGGTACAAGGGCTGGAAGCACAACCCAGGAAAATGGATCGGGCAAAGGCAATATATCCATGGTCAAGAGCAGGCGGTTCCAGCTTAATTATAAAATCGATGATGTAGGGCCTTCAGATATTTCCCGAGTGGAAGTTTATGTAACGCGCGATGGCGGCAAAGTTTGGCGTAAGTATGATCAGGATGCGCCCAAACTTCCCCCATGCATTGTTGATGTACCCGAAGAAGGCCGTTATGGTTTTACTCTTGTTGCCCGAAGTGGGGTAGACCTAGGCGAACATCCACCGAAATCAGGCGATCTTCCACAATTCTGGGTTGAAGTTGATGAAACGAAACCTTTGGTTAAGCTAATTGGTGTTGATGTTGGCCGGGGCATCGATCAAGGAAACCTCAGCGTAACATGGACTGCTGCTGATAAGTATTTAGGACCAAATCCTGTAAATATTTCTTATGCAAAAACACCCGAAGGCCCTTGGGTTGTTGCTGTCCCAAATCTTCCTAATACTGGAAGATATGTATGGCGTATGCCAGGCGAAGGGCTGCCTTATCAATTTTTTATCAGGGTTGAAGCCTCAGATCTTGCTGGAAATATTGGATCTGCTGAAACTACTGGTGCAGTAAAAGTTGATTTATCAACACCGAAGGCTAGAGTCACAGGCGTGGATGTTTCGCCAGTAGGTAGTGGTGGTGGCTATACTCCACCTGCAAGCCCTATCAATCAAGATATCCCTGCGGTGCCAGCGCCAAAACCAGCTTCTTCTTTTCCAAATACACCTTCCAGCACTATTCCAAGTAACAATGGTAGTGCACCTGCAAGTCCAACTTCTTTCCCTGGGCTTGGTTCTGAAGGAATGCCGACTTTTCCAACAAATCCAGTTCGACCAAAATAGTCTCGATTTTCCCTCGCCACAAAGTAGCATGAATATCATGAACCGATATTCAGTTGGGGATTTTAATGGAAGTTGAACAGTTTTTAAAAGACCAGGCAAAACTTCAATTGCAACCAGTTTATGTAATCACTGGTTCCGAAGACTACCTCCACAGAAAAGCAGGAAAAGCGTTAAAACATCAAATTCTTGCTGGTAACGAAGACCTCGGTTTGGCTTCTTTCGTGGGTGATAAGACCTCGTTTGCGGAAGTAAGGGAAGAGCTAACTACGCTTTCATTCTTTGGTGGCAAAAGGCTCGCATGGGTTGAACAGGCGGATGATTTTGTAAGTAAGAATAGGCCAGCACTCGAAAAATATTTCCAGGCACCCAGTTCCAATGGCGTTCTCATCCTTGAAACTTCTTCCTGGCCTTCTAACACCAAATTATCAAAAATGCTTGCCAAGGAAGCTTTAATTACTTGCGAAGCACCCTCCCGAAAAGAAACCCTTGTCGCATGGTGCATTGCTCAGGGAAAAAACATTCATGATAAACCACTCGCAAACGATGCCGCAAACCTGCTGGTAGAACTTATTGGCCCCGACTTAGGCAGACTCGATCAAGAAATCGCCAAGCTCGCCTGCTATGCAGCAGACAATCCAAAAATAAACGCCAAGGATGTTGATATGCTGGTTGGCCAAGGGCATGTTGAAAAGGTCTGGGTGCTGTTTGATCATATTGGACAAGGAAACCCAAGGGCGGCATTTCAATTATTATTTGAATTATTCGAACAAGGCGAAGAACCCATGAAGCTTCTTGGGGCATTTAGTTCGCACCTCCGAAAGTTGGCCTACGCAGGAAGATTTGCAATGCAAGACAAACCCATGGCTTTCGCATTAGAAAAAGCTGGGTTTTTCAGTTTCACGAAAACCAGCGCTGAAGCTCAACTTCGGAAAATTGGACGCAAAAAAATCAACAAGGTTTTAACTTGGCTAATTGAAACAGATACAGGAATGAAAGGGGGCAGCCAAATCCCCCCTAAAACACTTATGGAAAGATTACTTGCTATGCTTTGCTCCAAATAACCCTTTTTCAAGGAACAAATCAATGACTCAATCTGGTAACAAAAAAACCAAAATCCTAATCACTATGGGTGATGTCGCTGGGGTTGGCCCTGAAATCATTGTAAAGGCATGGGACGAAATTCTTGCTTTTTGCGACCCAGTGGTGGTGGGTGATCCGGTTTGGCTAGAAAAAGCCATTCATTTACTCAACAAAAATACAAAAGTTCAGATCATCAACGAACCAGAGCAGGCCACGCCACAATCAAATCTTATAAGCTGCACCAAAATCAAAACAGCAGATCTAACTACTGTTAAAATATGCAATGTAAACGCCTCTGCAGGCAAGGCTGCACATGATTATTTAATACAAGCGATTGATTGGGCACTTGAAAAACGAGCTGGTGCGATAGTTACCGCGCCACTTCACAAAGAAGGCCTGCATCTTGCGGGGCTCGATTACCCAGGGCACACCGAAATATTGGCATCAAGAACCAAAGCTCAAGAGCATGTAATGATTTTGGCACTTCCAGAATTGGCAGTAGCCCATGTAACATTACACCTTGCATTAAGAGATGTCTTCGATGAACTTAGCATCGAAAGAATTGTCGCTAGGGCTCAACTCCTTGAAAATTTACTTACAAAAGTTTTAGGCCGAACACCTCGCCTTGCGATTGCTGCACTCAATCCACACGGAAGCGATGGTGGGCTTTTTGGTAACGAGGAGCAAACAATCATCCAACCTGCAGCAATTCTTTGCAAGCAACAAGGGATGACTGTTTCTGGGCCAATCCCTTCTGACACTTTATTTTTAAGAGCAAGCCAGGGGGAATTTGATGGAGTGGTTGCCATGTACCACGATCAAGGCCACATCGCATTAAAACTTCTAGGCCAACGCAGAGCTGTCAACATTACTGCTGGTTTGCCAATTATTCGAACTAGTGTTGCCCATGGCACGGCCTACGACATCGCCTGGAAAGGCATGGCAGACGAAAGCAGCTTGGTGTCGGCAGCGAAATGGGCTGTTAAATTAGGTTCCTAAAAGAAATTTTAATCTTTTTATCATATTTCGACATTTCTGAAATAAAATAGACTTTAAGCTTGAGCTTTAGTAAAAAACTGCAAAATTGTAATTTAACTAGGAAACCTTTGCATTGTTAAAGGGTTTAGTAGGTAGGGTGATTTATAATGGGGCAAGTAAGCCCCGTAATCACCAGCCTTGGAAGTTTTTCCAAGGTAAGAGCTGTGATCATTAAATGGGAGTATATCATTATGTTTCGTCGTATGTTTGTAGCTGCTGCTGCAGTTGTTTTTGTTGCTTTTGGTGTTATCGCTGGCGAACACAAGGGTGCAATCACCAAGTACGAAGCTGGCACCAGTCTTACCATCAAAGTTAAGAAAGAAGAAAAGAACCTGAAAATCGCTAAAGATGCCAAAATTGACGATGCAATCGCTAAGAAACTTGGCAAAATTGGTGAAAAAGGCGTTCCTGCAATTGTAATCACCAATGACAAAGACGAAGTAACCGAAATCAAAGCTGGCGAAAAGAAAGCCAAGTCGTAATTATTTATCTAAAAGAAGCCCGACTGCTAACCCAGTCGGGCTTTTTATTTAAATTAAACACTTTCACTATTGATTTCGCCCCATGTAATGATAGGATTTTAGTTTATGCAATAGGTTTATGGACCAAGTAAAGGCTTATGTTAGCCTGACGGAGGTCGG
>CAMDHK010000288.1 GCA_945897965.1 Candidatus Kuenenia stuttgartensis
CCATCCTTTAAAACCTCATTGATTTTTTCTTTATCTTCGTTGATCTTTTCCTTGATGTTTTCGAAGGAATGAATTTCTTTAACTAAATACGTAAGGTCATCTACTTTGCCTGCATTCTTTTTGAATTCTTCACTGAAGTGTTTTTCTAGCTCGTCCTTGTCATTAATCAGGTCATGATTTTTTATATAGAAAGGCGTGCTCACAATTTTCATTGCAGCTTCAATCTTGGATTGGGTTGAGACGACGCGCAGGCGATTGGGATACTCCGGTCAAACGCTACGAAACTTTTAAGAGATTCCCAAAGATCCTGCATTATTGCGATCTGGCACTAGCTTATTGGTATATGATGATTTACTTCAATTCCTGAATGGGGTAGGATTTGGTCTGTTTAATCAAGTTTGTATTAAGTTGATTTTATGGACCAGAATTACCACTCAGTTGCCCAATCCAACGCCTTGTTTGCATGCCTTGGCCTGAAGTCTGGGCTTATTTCCAAAGATCGAGTCATCCGTGCTTTCACGGAATGGCTGTTTGATAAGTCGAAAACCCTTGGGGATATTCTTTGTTCGCACAATTCGATAACTGAGGATCAGAAAAAAAGAATAGAAACACTTGCATCTGAACATCTATTACAGGTGGCGGATCAAAAAGTTCTTGCATCTTTGGATTTGATCAAGACGTTGGGGACGGATTTAGAACATCTTGAAGACAATGATTTATTGCAAACCATGAAGGATGCAATAACCATTCGCAATGAATTGGGCCTCGATGAATTAAACACCAAAATTCAAAACTCTCTGCTTCCTAAAAATAAAAACATAAATAGTCCAACGGCTTCCCCAAAGAACAGCTCTGAAAAGAACAAGGATCGGTTTGAACGACAGCAATTTCTTGAGGCTGGAAATCTGGGAGAGGTTTATTCCGCTTACGATTCTGAACTGAATCGTAATGTGGTCGCTAAGTATATCAGACCGGAACTAACAGGAGAAAGCCTTAGTGAAGCGCTTTTTCACCTGGAAGGGGAAGTCACAGGGGCTTTGGAGCATCCCGGGATTGTGCCCGTGTACGGACTTGGAAAAGATTGCGAAAATCGGATGTTTTATGCCATGCGTCATATTCATGGCAGAAAATTAACCCGGGTTATTGCAGAATATCAGGGGATTTCCCCTTCAGATTCTGGGAGGAAGCAAGAAGCACTGGTTGGCTTGCTGCAAAACTTTCAGGCTGCATGTTTGACCATTGAATATGCCCACAAAAAAGGGGTTCTTCATTGCGATATAAAACCCGATAACATCATGGTGGGAGATTACGGCGAAGTTTTTGTGGTGGATTGGGGATTGGTGGTTGTGAATGGCGACCCTACCAACAACGCTAAGTCTGATAGATTTTTAGATTTGCCCTATGAATCGATCACGCCCTATATTCCATCTGTAAAAGCATCGGAAGGATTGCATGAAAAGCAGGGCGGCATCAGGAGGAGTATTGGCGGCACACCTGCCTACATGGCTCCGGAGCAATTAAAGGCAACGATCCATGACGATATCGCCTTGATGGAGACTAGCTCAGATATTTACGCTCTAGGTTCAACTCTATATCAGATATTAACGGGAAGTGCACCCCATCTCCCCCTTAAGGGAAATCAAGAAACGATCGAAGGATTTTATGCGCGCATCCTGCGGGGGAAATTCCCTGCACCAAGATCATTGAATCCAGTGATTGACAAGGGTTTGGAAGCCATCGTTTTAAAAGCTATGAACCTTGAGCCTGCAAAAAGGTATGAATCGCCACGAAAAATGGAAGAGGATGTAAGGCGCTGGATTGCGGATGAACCCGTGCATGCCTTTCCTGAACCCGCCATGGATTCAGCCAGGCGCTGGGTAAGAAAGAATCGAGTTATAGTTGGAGCAGCAGTGCTTTTGCTGGTGTTGACTACTCTTGGTGCAATGGGTTTTGGATTCACCACATCTCATTATAATCACGAACTGGGGAGAAGCGAAAAGCAGGCGCAGTTGAACGCCCGCCAGGCCGTTCAGGAAAAAGAGCGTGCTGAGGCCAACGAAAAGTTAACCTTGGAGCAAAAGAACACCCTTCAGGCAAGCCTTTATTTCAATGAAATAGTCCGGGCACAAATTGAATGGAATGGCCTGCAATCTTATTTCGCCCCATATAGATTGGCTGCCCTTCCCTTTGCCCGGAGGGATTGGGAACACGATTATTTATTCACTTTGCAAAACAAGAACCTTTTTGATTTTAAGGGTAATAACGGAGGAGCTTCTTCCATTTCTTTTAGTCCTGATGGAACAAGGGTGGCATCAGCAGGTTTTTCTACGTTTGTCAAAGATAAAATTCTGGACTTTAAAATCTGGGATGTGACTTCTGGGGAAGAGGTTTTTGGCATTAATTTTCCAGAACATCGGGCTACAGGGATTTGTTTTAATCCGGATGGAAAAAGCATAGCAGTGGTCAGTGCCAAGCATAATCGCTCCCGGGAGGGGAGTATGCTTCGAATCATCGATGTAGCCAGTGGCAAGGAGATTTTTTCGCATTCAGAGGATGCTATAACATTACAAAAAATCAATTTCAGTCCCAAGGGAGATTATTTTGCAATTTCTAGTAATGATAAAATCATCAGGATATGGGATGCACAAAATTTCAAAGTAACCCAAACCCTTGCTGGCCATTCGGGAGGCGTTGATAATATTGCATTTAGTCCCGATGGCAAGCGGCTTCTAAGTTCGAGTTGGAATGATGCTTGGAAAGTCTGGGACATCGTTTCTGGGAAAGAAATACTTGTTCCCCCGGTAAACAAAGTAGGTGCATATAACGCCTGCTTAAGCCCAGATGGAAGGTTTATCGCCGCCAATAATCCCTCTGGTGTTCTTTTAATTGATGCCACTACTGGTACCGAGTTGCACAAATTCAAAGGCCATTTGGGAGTAATACGATGCCTGGCCTTTAGCCCCGATGGGCGATGGATTGCAAGTGGCGGTCAGGATAACCTAGTGAAAATTTGGGATGTGAGTTCGGCAAGCGAAATTCGCACCATTAAAGGCTTTAAGACATTCATAACAAGTATCGCATTTAGTCCGGATGGTAGGAAACTTCTGCTGGGGAAAGATAGCTTCCGGGGTGAAAATAGTCTCGCATTGTTTGATTTGTGTGGGGAAGAAAATGGCAGAACCTTTGTTAATAAACATCCATTTGAATTCAAGGGCGCTTGTTTTTCACCCGATGGAAAAATTTTGGTGACGGGAGGAAGTAACGATTTGCTGGATAGTTGGGAAGTTGCATCTGGAAAAAAAATTCAGAATCTAGCCAGGCATCCTGGCACAATCAACTGCGTTAACTTCAGTCCCGATGGAAAACTGGTTGTCAGTTGCAGTGGCACTAGCATTAGACCTGAGAAAGACCGTTCCTGTACCATCCAAGTCATTGATTATGCCACAAAAAAAATCCTGCATACTTTGCGAAATCACACCAACATTGTTACTGAAGTGAGTTTCAGTCGGGATGGTACCAGAATTCTAAGTTCGAGTTGGGATGGAACTTTGAAAATCTGGGATGTAGCTTCAGGTAAAGAGGTTTTGACTATCAATGCGGGTTTAGGTGAGGTGAATGTTGCCAGATTTTGCCCTGAGGGCAGGATTATTGCAAGCGCAGCAGGTGGGGTTTCTAAAACTACTTATGATGAACTTGGACGAATAAAAAGTGCAGGAATGAAAGACCTTATCAATCCGGGCGGCGATATTAAATTATGGAATGCTATTACCGGCGAACCTATCCGCACCATGGTCGGCCATACAACCAAAGTGCTTTCTCTGGCATTTAGCCCGACTGGCAATTGGATCGCTAGTTGCGGGTTAGATAAATCCATCAGGCTTTGGGATGTTGTTTCTGGAAAAGAAATTCTTACATTCAAAAACAATTCACCTTCTTTTAACGACATACCTAATTCTTTGGCTTTTTCCCCAAATGGAAAACGAATTGTTGTTGGTTATTCAAATTCCATTCTTAAATTGTGGGACACCACCACGGGTGAAGAAGTTATCTCCCCCAAGATTGAGCTTGGGGATATTAAAAAAGTTGCATTTAGCCCTGATGGCAAAAATATCATTTGTCTGGGTAATTTCATCAAGCTGTTGGATGGCACCTTTAAAATGGATTCCCAACGGGTAATGTCTGCGGATGTGGATCCATTGCTGGTCGGGGCTTCCATAAGTGCTGATGGAAGAAACATTTTTGGCACGAATACCCAAGGGGTTGCTAAAATCTGGGATGTTGAAACGGGGGAGGAGATTCCTGCAACTAAGGAGAATTCTCGAACCTTTTCACCGGGTCAATCCAACTCATCCGATGGCATCTGGTCGGTGAAATCTGAAAAATTTGGATTGTTCTTGGTTAATAATCAGCATCGTTCTCAAGGAATTACCACAGACAAAAATAAACTTGCTGCTTGGCATACCCCTGATCCTGACTGGCACGAACAGCAAGCCCTTGATTCTGAAAAATCGGGAAATTGGTTTGCCGCTGCCTTTCATTTGAAGTCCATTTTGAATATCAAAAAAGACGACACCGCAGCACAACAACGCTTGGATAAAGCGCAAAAAATGCTCAGCTCTCAACGCAAATAATTTCTACTTCTCTGAAACCTTGCTTACTCCAACCACAGAAGCTTTACCTTGGCGTAGCGCTACTGCTATTGCGACTGTCATTTCCTTATCACCAATTTTAACTTCCAATAAAACCACTCGGTCGCCATCCTTTAAAACCTCATTGATTTTTTCTTTATCTTCGTTGATCTTTTCCTTGATGTTTTCGAAGGAATGAATTTCTTTAACTAAATACGTAAGGTCATCTACTTTGCCTGCATTCTTTTTGAATTCTTCACTGAAGTGTTTTTCTAG
>CAMDHK010000289.1 GCA_945897965.1 Candidatus Kuenenia stuttgartensis
AATATCTTCCCCTCGCTTGGTTCGGTGGTTGCGAAAATGAAGGGCGCTAATGATCCCAGCATGCCCCCTTATGTGAATCTTCCCAAGTTGTTGAACCTTGGTAAAGCAGCTTACCTTGGCGCTTCTTACAATCCTTTCGCACCAGATAATGATCCAAACATGGAAGGGTTCAAGGTTCGAAATCTCAGCCTTCCTGCGAAGATTAATGTCGATCGACTTTCCCGCAGACGCGATCTCCTTAACGATCTCGATAACATCCGCAGAGATATCGACACCAAGGGCGACTTGGTCGGCCTCGACTCCTTCTACAAAGATGCCATGGAAATGGTTACCAATACCAAGGCTCAAGATGCCTTCGATATGCAGAGGGAATCTGTGGTTCTTCGTGATACCTATGGCAGAAACGATTTGGGCCAATCCTGCCTTCTGGCCCGTAGACTGGTTGAAGCGGGCGTTACCTTCATCACCATTCAGGCGGGTGGCGGTTGGGATACCCATGGCGACAACTTCAAAGGTTTGAAAAACAATCTGCTTCCCAAGTTCGATCGTGCACTTGCTGCCCTTGTGGAAGATTTGCACGACCGCGGCATGAGCGATGATGTACTCGTGATGGCGATGGGCGAGTTTGGTCGTACTCCTAAAATCAATCCAGGCGCAGGTCGCGATCACTGGCCCGGTGCTATGTCTGTGGTATACGCAGGTGGCGGCTTGAAAATGGGACAAGTTGTTGGCTCAACTAATGCCAATGCTGAATACCCGACCACCAAGCCCGCAACACCTGGATGCGTTCTTTCCACCATGTATCATTGCCTGGGGATTGATCACCACTTTGCATTCCATGATCAGGCACAGCGGCCCATGCCTATCTTGAGTGAAGGTGAACCCATTCAAGAACTGATTGGTTAAACAGACTTTCGAAAATGCAATACTCTTGGGGGCATTACCGTGCTGCGAGTTTTCCCGTTGGCATTATTACCTTTATTAATGCTGGCTTTAGCCGCTTCTGCAGATCTTCCCTCCATTAGGCTGGATCGCATGTATCCTCTTGGAGCTGCAGCAGGCTCTACCATCGATGTGGATGTGCAGGGTGCTGAATTCGAAGAGGTGCGCGAACTAAAATTCGATCATCCAGGCATCAAGGCCGAATGGCTCAAAGATAAAAAGTTTAAAGTTGCAGTCGATGCGGGAGTTCCCGCTGGCTCTTACGATTGCTGGGCTGTTGGCAGGTTTGGCGTAAGCAACCCTCGCCTGTTTGCCATCTCTCGTGGTTTCAAAGAAGTTGATGAAAAAGAACCCAACGATGATGATGCAACCGCGCAAGCTGTTGAAATCAACACCATAATCAATGGCACATCCGACAACAGCAAAGAAGATATCTTCAAGTTTGCAGCGAAGAAAAACCAGAGGGTTACCATTGCTTGTAATGCCGCTCGATTGGATTCGCAGCTTGATGCGGTGCTTTCAGTTTATTCAAAATCAGGCAAGCAGATAGCATCTAACGGCGATTACGATGGCCGTGACCCTTTCGTTGATGTCCTTATCTCTGAAGATGGCGAATATTTTATTCACTTGAGTGATCTTTCGTTCAAGGGTGGTTTGCCTTATCGCTTGGTTATCAGTGATAAGCCCCAACTAGAAAATGTTTTTCCGAGGGTTGTTAAATCAGATACCGATGCAGAGATTGTTTTGCTGGGTAGAAACTTTGGCCCTAATGGCACCGAATCTAAATGGACTATTCAAGACCTTAACTTGCAAGAAACCAAGGCGAAGGTGCGTGCCACGAAAGATATTCTTTCGCTTGGCAGGTATAAGTTTTTAGAGCACCCTACTTCGCATAGTGTGGTTCCAACTGCTGCAACTTGCACCTTAGATGGTTTTCAAGATGCACTAGTGGTGAATAATAACACGCTCATCACAACACCCATTTTGGTTTCGCCAGATGATGTAACCTTAGAAACTGAACCCAATGACACTATGCAACAGGCGCAGATGCTTACCTTGCCCGCAGTGGTTTCGGGAAGATTCGATCGCGAAAGGGATGGCGATTGGTATCTGATCGAACCCATGGAAACCGGTGTCTACAGCATTGAGGTTTATTCTGAAAGAATTGCAGGCAGGGCCGACCCCTATGTTTTGATTCAGGATGAAAAGGGAAATAAGGTGGTGGAACTTGATGACTTTGGCCATCGTATGAATGCCTTTGATGGGCATTTGCGTGATCCTTCGGGGATTGCCAATCTTAATGCCAAGAAGAAGTATCATGTTTTTGTTCAGGATCGTTATCGCAGGGGCGGTGCGCGATTTCAGTATGTGCTTGCAATAAACAAGCAGGAGTTTGAGTTTCATATCGCCACAATGCATTCTCTAAACCCCGGCCCTGCTGGCTTAAACATTTATCGTGGCGGTTCTGCATACTTGAATTTTGTGATTCATCAAAGGGGGCCGACTAGCCCTATTACGGTAAGGGCGGAAAATCTTCCCCCCGGCGTTACTGCGCAAGATGTTGTGCTTAGGGATAACACCAAGGGCGTGATGGTTTTTCAAGCTGATAAACAAGCTAAGGAAACGACGGTGCCCATCAAGCTAGTTGCGTCAAGCAAGCGAGGCGAGGTTTTATTTGAGCGCGAAGTTCGGGCCTACACTCGTGTTTCATCTGATGCCAATCCAGCTTCCAGCAGGCCCATGCGCACCCAATGGCTTGCAGTAAGGGAAGCAGCACCATTCGCACTTGCCATGGAAAAAACAAAAGTGGAGGTTGATGCTGGGCAGAAAGTTGAAATGAAAGTAAAGCTCGAAAGGCACTGGCCCGATTTTAAATCGCAGGTAACACTTCAAGCCTTGGAGTTTCCTGGCAATATCAAAATGACTAATGTAGTGCTGCCTGCAGATAAAACAGAAGCTTTGGTAACGATAGAAGTGCAGGCAAACGCTGCAGGTGGCGAATACACTCTTGCCATTTCTGGGCAGGCTCAGGTTCCTTATAATAAAGTTAAGACTGAAACCACCAAGCCCAACACGCTTGTCACCCAGCCTTCCAAGCCCTTCACGATTATCGTAAAAGCCAAGGAAGAAAAGAAGAAGTAGGTCGGCATGAAGGTGTTATTTCTGCATGGCTGGAATTCGAAACCGGGCGGAATGAAGCCCACCTATCTTGTTAATCATGGGCATGAGGTGATAAACCCTGCTCTTTCAGATGATGATTTTGCGTTGGCTGTAGCAGTTGGCCAATTCGAATTTGATAAACACAAACCCGATGTGGTGGTTGGCTCCTCTCGGGGCGGTGCAGTTGCCCTGAATATCAATTCTGGCGATACCCCTTTGGTGTTGTTGTGCCCTGCTTGGAAAAACTGGGGCAAGGTTACGACCCTGAAAAAAGGAAGTGTGGTCCTGCATTCCCGTAATGATGAAGTAATCCCTTTTGTTAATTCAGAAGAGCTTGTATCTAAAAGTGGATTAAGTGCGGATACACTTTGGGTTGTGGGCAATGATCACCGGCTTGCGGATGATGAATCGCTTGCAAAAATGCTCAAAGCAATTGAAACACGATAAGGTTCTTCTTGTTGAAAGTGTTGGTAATTTGTCGAATCACTTTTTAGGTGTTCACGCGAAGGGTTCCTTGAAGGATTTTCCTTGCCACAGTTATTCTCGTAAGGTCTTCATTCATGGTGGAAAAGTTTTTAACTGTATCCGACCCGTAAACATATCCATTCATATATTGGAGATTCTTGTCGAGGATTCTTTGAGGATGATCCTTGACAAAACGCTCGTCTTTAAGGAAGACACCGACAAAATCATTCCAAAAACCATCCTCTTCTCCGGCTGTACCTTGTCTTGAAATGTAGGATTCCAGTAAGACGGAGGGAATGCCTGACCTACGCGCCCATTTGACCAAAGAGTGGCCGCTATCTGGATAGAAACGCCAGGAGTCCACAGGCCACCTGTGGAAAATGCCGTTGGACGGAATGTTAAGGTAAAAAAGGCCACCAGGCTTTAGAACGCGCATTATTTCGTTGAATAATAACCAAAACATGTCTGAATGTTCAAAGCAAGAACTGGATAAAACAACATCAAAGGAGTCGTCTGCGAAAGGCAGTTTGTAAGGGTCATCCAGAATGATGTCCACACCTTTGCCTGCGACAAAATCAATGCCTTTGTACTCATGGTTTGCAGGAAATATGCTTCTTAGGCTGCCGTTCACATCTTGGGACCCAATCTCTGTGATTTTGAGATTCCCGGTTCCGGGCTTGTTGATATAGGTATCATAAAACCATTTGCAATTCGCAAGTGCGCTATGGTGCATTTATTACTCCAGAATTATTTTTGTTTTGGGCGATTGATTTAAGATTACTAAATACCTTATTTCGAACATTGGCAAATTCCTGTAGATAGCACAAGGATTTCGTTTTTAAGTATTGGCCCTTGAGGGCATCGCAAGCAATCAAATCTCCGAGGAAGCTAGAAACATTATGAAGGGAAAACGGGGCCTTCCTAACATCCAGCATATGAAAAGCAGGAATGTTTTGAAATTTCAAAACCAACGATACCAGTCGTTCCAATAAAAAAACTTTCATTTGATAGGTATCATTTTTTTCCCTGTGTTCGGTGAAATTGGCAAACAGTTTTCCAAGATTATTGTGCGGGTCTTCAGCGATATGAAATAATTTCTCGGCATATTCCAGCCATATTTTCCAGAACTCGTATTTCGCTACGAAGTAATTACAGTAGATGCAGGTTGAAACATCTGAAACAAAATTGCTCACGTCGTAATCAATTCCAATTTGACGCAAAAAGGCGTTGGTCAAATTCTTAATGCCTGGGTGGTAGTTTTCTCCTTGCTCAAAATTGCTTGAATAGAGCGCCATTTGATCAAAATAGGGGGA
>CAMDHK010000290.1 GCA_945897965.1 Candidatus Kuenenia stuttgartensis
GCGTGGGACATCTAGGGTCACGGTTTGGTTTATTCTCCTTAAAAACAGCCCGGGAAAGAAAATACCTCTAGGTATATTATCAAGAAAAGATTAGCATCTCGAAGGATGGATCTCTATTGAAATTATAGACCTTGGTTTAGAAGAACTAATTCAATGTTTATATTTCAGAAAGTTAATTCGCTTGATTTTTAGAAAACTCTGAAAATCAAGTACTATTAATGATCATAGATCCGTAAAAGTTTCCGTATTGGCCAAGCTGGTCTATTCCAGTCTTGTCGGAAACATAGAATAGAAAGGTCAGGCAATTTGTTTGCCTGCTTCTAGGTTTTGTGCCATTGGAGTGGTGCTTATGGATAATGGCAACAGTGGTGTGAATGGATCATCCTCCGCAATTTTGGAATCCACATCGGTTCCAAATGATGTCGATATGGTGGAAACCCGCGAGTGGCTTGATTCTCTTTCTTCGGTTTTACAAACTAGCGGCATCGATCGGGCTGAATATCTCCTCACTCAATTACGCTTAAAAGCTCATACTGAAGGCGTACATATTCCCTTCACTGCAAATACGCCCTACATCAACACTATTCCACCTGGCAAGCAGCCTGCCTACCCAGGCGACCGCGAAATCGAACGCAAAATTAAAAGCTTGATCCGCTGGAACGCCATGGCAATGGTTGTTCATGCCAACGAATTAGATGGTACTTTGGGTGGCCACATTTCAACTTTTGCTTCCAGTGCAACCCTTTATGAAGTGGCTTTCAACCATTTCTTCCGTGGTCCAGAGACCCCTGGCGGTGGAGATTTGGTTTATTTCCAAGGCCACGCTTCACCTGGTATTTATTCCAGAGCTTTCCTTGAAGGCAGACTCAACGAACAACATCTTAAAAACTTCCGCAGAGAACTTGAACCGGGCGGTGGTTTATCTTCCTACCCACATCCTTGGCTTATGCCTAATTTCTGGCAATTCCCTACTGTTTCAATGGGCCTTGGCCCTATTATGTCGATTTATCAAGCCAAGTTTAACCGCTATCTTCAAGATCGTAAAATCGTTGCACCTTCCGACCGCAAAGTCTGGTGCTTTTTAGGCGATGGCGAATGCGATGAACCTGAAACTTTAGGTGCAATCAATCTCGCTTCAAGAGAACACCTTGATAACCTCATTTTTGTCATCAATTGCAACCTCCAAAGGCTTGATGGCCCTGTAAGAGGCAACGGCAAAATCATTCAAGAACTTGAAGCCGCTTTTAAAGGCGCTGGCTGGAATGTTATCAAAGTCGTTTGGGGCAGCGAATGGGATCCCATTATTGCCAGAGATCGTACCGGTATTCTTTTACATCGCATGAATGAAACCGTCGATGGTGAATACCAAAAGTATGCAGTCGAAGATGGCGCCTATCTACGGGAGCATTTCTTTGGCAAGTATCCTGAACTTCTTAAGCTTGTTGAAGATTATTCTGATGAGGAACTCACCAAGCTTCGTCGAGGCGGTCACGACCCATTAAAAGTTTATGCTGCTTATAAAGCCGCTACCGAAACCAAGGGCGTTCCTACTGTCGTTCTTGTAAAAACTGTAAAGGGTTACGGTTTGGGCGAAGCGGGCGAAGGGATGAATATCACCCATGGGCAGAAAAAGCTCAAGGCGAAGCATCTCCTAGATTTTCGAACCCGTTTCAATCTGCCTTTCTCGGATGAAGATGTAAGCAAGGCTCGCTTCTTCCTTCCCGACCAAAACAGCCCCGAAATCAAATATCTGCATGAACGCAGAAAAGCTTTGGGTGGCTACCTCCCTGTTCGAACTTCCAAGGCCCCTGATCTAAAAACTCCAGGGCAAGAATTCGTCAAGCGTTATGTCACTGGTAGTGGTGATAAATCGCCTTCTACCACCGGGGTTTTTGTCGACATGCTTGGCCAGTTTCTTAAAGACAAAGATATCGGTGCACGCGTTGTACCCATTATCCCTGACGAAGGCCGTACCTTTGGTATGGACCCTTTCTTTACCACCTTCAAAATCTATTCTCATGTCGGGCAACTTTACGAGCCCGTCGATGCGAAAATGGCTGTTACCTATCGTGAAGCCATTGATGGCCAAATTCTTGAAGAGGGCATCACCGAAGCTGGGGCGATGTCTTCATTCATCGCAGCAGGAACTTCGTACACCACTCATGGCGTACAGATGATCCCCTTCTACATTTATTACTCCATGTTTGGATTTCAGCGCATTGGCGATCTCGCTTGGGCTGCTGCTGATCTTCGAACTAGGGGCTTTATGCTTGGGGCTACTGCAGGCCGTACCACGCTTAGTGGCGAAGGCCTTCAGCACGAAGATGGCCATAGCCATTTGGTCGCTTCTACGGTACCAAATCTAGTGGCTTACGATCCCGCTTATGCTTACGAACTCGCAATTATTTTGCGCGATGGCATTCGCAGGATGACTGGCCCAACACAGGAAGATGTTTTCTACTACATCACTCTTTACAACGATAATTACCCCATGCTTCCTATGCCTGAAGGCGCTGAAGAAGGTGTGCTTAAGGGTATATATAAACTTAAAAAATCCTCCATCGAAGCTCAGGGAGGCAAGAAGGTTCATTTGTTCGGCAGTGGGCCTATCTTGGTTCACACTTTAAAAGCACAGCAAATGCTTGCAGAGCAATTTGGCATCGCTGCAGATGTTTGGAGCGTTACAAGCTATCGCGAGTTACGCAGGGAAGCATTGGAAGTGGATCGTTGGAATATGCTACACCCCACTCACACTCCAAAACTTTCGTATATCGAAAAAATATTGGGTGAAGAGGAAGGTGTTTTCATTGCTGCAAGCGACCACATGCGCTCAGTTCCCGAAATGATCACACGATGGGTTCCAGGCGGGCTTTTCGCCTTGGGCACCGATGGCTTTGGTAGAAGCGAAACAAGGCCTTCCCTGCGAAGGCACTTTGAAATTGACACCGAGTGTATTACTGTTGGTACGCTTTACCAACTTAGCAAAAAAGGTCTGATTGAAACTTCTGTTGTTGCGGATGCAATTACAAAGCTGGGTATCGATCCAGAAAAGATTAGTCCGATGACCGCTTAATTATGTTGTTCCAGCCATTAATGAGCTGTGAATTTAGTTCCTGGTTCTTACTTGCAAGGATTTTGTACGATGTCTATTGAATTCAAGCTGCAAGCCCTTAAAGAAAACGTCGAGATTGTTGAAGTCAACGCTATCAAGGTAAATGTGGGCGACATTGTTACCAAAGATCAACCTTTGGTCGAAGTTCAAGCTGATAAGGCTGCACTCGAAGTGCCCTCTCCTGCTGCTGGAAAAATCACCCAGATCCTGATCAAACAAGGCGATCAAGTAAAAATAGGGCAACTTATTTTTGTCATCGACCCTGCCGGATCAGGCGCTGCTGTAGCTTCCTCATCTCCTCCACCTGTTCCTCAAAAAACACCCGTGGCTGCGCCTTCTCCCGCTCCTGCTGCGGTTCCAGTTGCAACTGCAACTGCCACGAAAGCTGCACCCATTGTTCTTGCTCACGATGACAACAAAGTTATCCCTGCAGGCCCTTCCACCAGAAGAATCGCCCGAGAACTTGGCGTTGATCTTGGTCATGTTCCAGGCACTGGAAGGCATGGCAGAGTAAGCGAAGATGATGTACGGAGCTTCGTGCGAGGCAGCGGCTCAAACGGATCTTCGGGTGGCTCAATTTCTGTTCCGCCTCTTCCACGCTTCGAAGATTTTGGCACCGTTGAAAAGCAGCCCATGTCTGCCATTCGCAGGGCTACCGCAAGGCAAATGTCGCTTTCATGGAGCATTGTGCCTCATGTTACTCAAAGCGATTTATCAGACATCACCGATTTCGAAGCATTCCGCAAGTCGCAAACCAAGGGGCCCAAGCTTACCATCTCGGCTTTTGCGATGAAGGCTGTGGTTGTTCTGCTTAAGGAATACCCTGTATTCAACAGCAGCATCGATGTTGCAGGCAATCAAATCATTCACAAGAAGTTTTATAATATAGGCGTTGCAGTTGATACAGAAAATGGCCTTCTTGTTCCTGTGATCCGCGATGTCGACAAAAAAAGCATTGCTGAACTTGCTGAAGAATTGACTTCCATTGCTGAGCGCGCAAGGCAACGCAAACTCGATTCCAAGGATCTTACCGGTGGTACCTTTACCATCACGAATCTGGGTGGGATTGGTGGCACTGGGTTTACCCCCATTGTCAATTATCCTGAAGTTGCAATTCTTGGTATCTCGCGCGGCAGGCTTGAGCCAGTTGTTCATAACGGGGAAATTGTCCCACGCTTGATGATGCCCTTGTCTCTCTCCTATGATCATAGAGTGATTGATGGTGCGATTGCTGCCCGATTTACGAGGCGGTTAGCTGAGATGCTGGAAAACCCTTATCAGCTTCTTATTCACGCTTAATTTCAGGCTCTTGACAACTTTTGTTTACATAAGGATCGAATGAAATGGCACAGATTCAGGAAACCCAACTGGCTGTTTTAGGTGCGGGGCCAGGTGGATACGCCGCTGCTTTTCTTGCTGCTGACCTTGGCATGAAAGTTACACTTATTGAAACTGGGCCCAAACCTGGCGGCACATGCCTTAATGTTGGGTGCATCCCTTCAAAATCTGTTTTACATATCGCTAAACTAATCCAAGATGCCAAAGAGGGTATCCACTTTGGACTTAAATTCGGCGAACCAAAGATTGATCTCAATCTCGTTCGAGGCCATTGGCAGAATGTCGTAAGCTCCTTTTCCACCAATCTGGGAAGGCTTTGCGACGCCCGAAAAATTAACTTTGTTCAAGGTAAAGGTAAGTTCACCTCGCCCAACACCATTGAGGTCGAAGGCAAAGGCACTGTCAAATTCGAAAAGTGCATCATCAG
>CAMDHK010000291.1 GCA_945897965.1 Candidatus Kuenenia stuttgartensis
GCAAGGCAGATTTTGAAAGCCAGGCAGTATGAAATCCAAGCTGCAAAGAACGATGCCCTTATGGAAGTAGCGGTAGCATATTTTAATGTGCAGCAATCGCGTGGAAGATTGGCGGGTGCGATTGACACCGTGACCAAAGGAAAAGAGCTGGTTAGAAAAACGGAAGTATTAAGCAAGGGTTTGGCTGCGCCTGTAGAAATCGATCGTTCACGAACTTTGCTAGCAGAGCTTGAAGAAAATGCAGTGCAGGCACGCAACGATTGGAAGGTCGCAAGTGCAGAACTTGCCAGGCTGCTAAGATTAAATCCGATGGCGCAGGTAGTACCTGTTGAGCCTCCGCATTTGGCATTAATGCTAATATCACCAAGTCAGCCTGTGGATGGTTTGATTTCTTTGGGTCTTACCAGCAGGCCAGAATTAAGTTCGAATCAGGCATTGGTACAAGCGACGATAGTAAAGCTGAAGCAAGAAAAAATGCGCCCTTTCATACCTAGTCTTTTATTGCAGGGTAATAGCGGTGCTAACGGTAATAGTGCGCCACTTCTTGGGGGTGCAACCTCTGCGGGTGTGAATGGACAGTTCACCGGGGGAAGCCGCTTTGATATGAATGCTGCAGTATTATGGGAGTTGAAAAACTTTGGGTTTGGTAACCGTGCTCTTATTAAAGACCGTGAAGGGCATAGACAACAAGCCTTGGTAGATTTGTTTATGATTCAAGATCGTGTTGCAGCGGAAGTTGCCCAATCGCAATCACAGTTAAGTTCTGCTTCAGACAGAATCTCATTTGCGGATGCTGGCCTTAAAAATGCCCTCATCAGTTATGACGGGAACCTTAAGGGTATGAGCGAAACGACAAGGTTTGGCGATGTTCTTATGTTGGTGAACAGGCCCCAAGAAGTTGTCGCAGCTTTGCAACAGTTGGATAATGCTTATAGGAATTACTTCAAATCAGTTCAGGATTACAACAGGTCACAATTTAAATTATTCAGGTCGGTGGGTTTTCCCGCAGAAGTGCTGGCGATTCAGAAAACTGCAGGACAGCAAATCGATGTGGATACCAGCAGACCATTTGATCTGCCACCTGTAACTGGGATTCCTTATGCGAATATGAGTTACAACACATCAAGTGCTCCCTTGCCTCCCAAAAACTAGAAGGCAGGAAGCGTAAAAGTTATTTGGATTTAGAAGCCTCCTTGGTGGGGGCTTTTTTGTTTTCTTCTGGTTTGGCAGTTTCGCTGACTTTAACAGTTACATCATTATCGAGTTCATCGAGATCGCCTTTCAGGAAAACCTCATCGCCTTTGGGTTTCTCCCAAGTATCCCCGTTTTTTACACTGAGCAGTTCCTGCCAAACACCATCGCTTGCACCAAGTTTTAAACCCAGTTGAAGGCACTTACCATCTTTTAGGATGTAGGCGACAGGAAGGTCGCCGCGCTTGGTGATGCAAACAGTGGGAATGGCTTGTACATTATTGCGTTCAATTTTCACATATCCATAGGCATACATCCCGGGAAGTAATTTTGCATCTGGGTTGATCAGATCTATTTCAGCACGAAGAGTTCTACTTCGAACATTGAGAGCCCAGGATGTGCGGGTGACCTTGGCATCGATTCGCATATCGTTAAATGCCTGCACTCGAACTTCAGCATTGGTTCCAATGTTAACAAAATTGGCATCCCCTTCTGGGACATCGACAAAAATACGAACGATATCGGTTCGGGCGATTGCAAAAATGGGAGACCCTTTGGAAGCGGATTGATCAGGGCTCATAATTCTTGCAGTTTGATCGCCTGTTGCTGCTGTCACAAAGTCGCCTGTGTTGGCGTTTCGAAGAACCACAATACCATCATAGGGGGATGGTAACGTGATATACCCAACAAGTGCTGCCAGCCTTTTTTCATCTGCTTCTGCAACTTTGACGGTGGCTTTTGCTGCAAATACATCAACTTTAGCCTTGGCGAGATTTGCATCACATGCAACCCGTTCGGCATCTGCAACCATTACCTGGGCAAGTGATGCATCGCGTGCAGATTCATAAGAACGAAGCTGCTTTGTGGATTCATCTAAAATTTGTTGATCGACCACACGCTGTGCCACCAAGCCTGTAAGGCGTTTTACTTCAGATTGCCAGCGCACAACATCTGCATCGAATTTTCCAACATCGGCTTTGGCTTTGGTAACCTTGGCGATGGCAGCTTTAAGAGTACCATCAGCAGAATCAACAAGCCTTTCAGCTTGCTCCACTAAAACTTTGTCCAAAACGACCGTGGCTTGTTTGAAGCCATACTCTTCGACTAATTCAGGGACAAAGAGGGTAGCAAGAACCTGATTTTTTTTAACTTTGTCGCCAATATCGACATTCCATTTTTCGATAAAGCCCGGGATCTTAGAAAAGATCGAGGTTTGCTCATAAGCTTCGACAAAGCCTGGCTGGCCTACCGTTCTTAAAATATTGCGTGTCTCTGCCTTGACCAAAGTGACTTCGGGCATGTTGGGACTGGGTTTAGCATGCTCGGTGTTTTTGCTGCAGCCCGCAAACGAAAGAGTACTCAAACCTAGAATAGTTAAAGTCAGGGTTTTCGATGTAAATATAGGGGTCATGCTAACTCCGTGCCAGTAGGTGCTTTGTCGGTTGATTTATTTTCAGGGTGCAAATGTTCGTGTTTATCGCCACCATCGAACTTGGTGCCTTCGGGATCATCAGGATCAATGGAAACCGAGATAGGCTTTCTGTTCCCTAGCAGTATGGAAAAGACTGCTGGTAAAACTAAAAGAGTACAAGCGGTAGAGGCGAGTAGCCCGCCGATAACCGCACGACCTAAGGGTGCTTGCATTTGCGAGCCTTCTTCCAATGCCAATGCCATTGGAAGCATACCTGTGGTCATTGCACAAGCGGTCATGATGATGGGCCTAAGCCTACCAGCAGCCCCTTGTACTGCAGCTTCCGTAACAGTTAATCCATCTTTCCAGCGGTCGTTCATGAAGGTGATCATCATCACGGAGTTGGATACTGAAACCCCGATGCACATAATCGAACCCATGAAAGATTCAATGTTAAGAGTAGTCTTGGTAAGCACTAATGCGGTTACTACACCTGTGATAACGCCAGGCACTGCACCAATCGAAGTTAATGCCAACCTTGGAGATTGGAAGTAAGCGGTGAGCATAACCAAGATCACACAAACAGCGATGGAAAGCCCGATGCCCAGGGAGGTGAACATTTGGTTCATGGTGCCAGTCTGGCCTCGAGTGTCGATCAGAACACCTGCGGGCGGAGTACCTGCATCCTTCACTGCTTGTTGCACTAATCTTGAAGCGGTTCCTAGATCTACATCTTCAACATTCGCAGAGATGCTGATATATCGTTGGGATGAAATACGATCAATCTGGCCAGGAGTGTTTCCTACTTTAACATTTGCAACATCACGAACCATGAGTGTGACATCGTTGGTAATTTGAGAGAGTGGTAGAGTTTCTACATCAAGTGGAGAAACCATGCGTTGGGTGGGAACTAAAACTTCGACTTGGTAATCGAAGCCTGTTTTTGGGTTTTGCCAGTAGTTAAGGGCAATGTATCTACTGGAGTTGGTACCAACGAGAACGGAGTTACCAACTTGCTGGACATTGACGCCACTAAGACCAGCTTTTTCGCGATCGATGTTCACATCAACGGTAGGGTAATCAAGAGATTGTTGGAATTGGACATCGCGAAGGCATGGGATAGCCTTCATTTTTTCACGCACCTTCATTGCATGGGCCCGCACATTAGGCAGGCTGTTTCCATAAACGACAATTTCGAGAGGGGTGGGTGAACCAAAGCTCATCACATTGGAAACCATGTCACCCGGTTCAAAACCGAAGGTAAGGTTAGTGCAGTTTCTCTTAGCCTCATCAGGTGGAACCCCTTTGGATTCCATGACTTTAGCCATCCAAGTGGAAATTTCGATTGGGAGCATCTTGCGCATTTTCTCGCGGAAAGCAGCTAATTCGATGCCACTGCCTTCTTTGAAAGCCATGCGTAAAATACCATCGTCTGGCCCACGCATCATCGTGATCATAAGATTCAAGCCATAGACAGGTGCGATTTGGCCCGCATATCCAATGCTGATATCGATTTTATCTTGGCCTACTTCGCGTTCGATGATTTCCAGTATTTTCTGGCCCATCATGCGTGTGATTTCAAAGTTGGTTCCTGGAGGAGGCCTGAAGCGCAATACAAACTGACCGGAATCAATCTTTGGGAATAACTCCTGCCCCAACATCGAGCCAAAAAATGTTAGGCAGACCCCTGCAAGGCCTATGTACGAGGGCACTACTATCCACTTCAGTTTTACTATATAGTGCACCAAACCTTCGTATGCTTTTTCAACTCGTTCAAACAAACTGAGTTTATCAGTTTTGTGCTCATGATGATTTTCCTTCAATAACCAAACTGCCATGACTGGAACAAAGGTACTGGAAAGGAGGTAGGATGAAATCATTGCAAAACCAACTGCGAGGGCCAAAGGCATGAACAACGCCTTCAATGGATCATCCATGATGAAAGCTGGAATGAAAACCGAAAGAATACAAAAGAGAGCAAGTAAACGGGCAACCGCAGTGATATCATTACCTCGCCTGACCGCCCGTGCTAGCGATATCTTGCCTCGCATTTGAGCATGAATGTTTTCAATTTCTACCGTTGCTTCATCAACAAGAATACCGATTGCAAGTGCCAATCCGCCCAGCGACATAATGTTGATGCTGTTGCCTGTAATGTATAATCCAAATAGCGAACCCATGAGGGCGAGCGGAATATTGCACACCACCACGATCACGCTGCGAATATCTCCGAGAAACAGCAGGATCATTAATCCGGTAAGGCCCGCACCAAT
>CAMDHK010000292.1 GCA_945897965.1 Candidatus Kuenenia stuttgartensis
ACATCAGGAATAGCCCTAGAGGTGATCACCGATAACGCATAAATTAAATAACGATCGCGGGTTTCATCCTTGAGAGCGACAGTTTGAATGTTTTCTGCCATGTTAATACCCCATAATACAGGGACTTGAAACGCTGAAGCATTCTAACAAATGATTGGTGAGTTACCATCTTACAGCTAAAAAAATCAACTCCGGACAATCTTAATGCCCGGAGTCAATATGTTATTTACGGTTTTCTGCTAGTCTGCCAAGGGATGTTATTGAGCAGGGTAAGATTTAAGTAATTCAACCAACTGTGTGCTGAAGTCAGCAGGAATGGTTTCGAAACTGGAAATCTTGACAAATTCAAGCATTCGCTTGGACTTGGGATTATCACTTGCAGAGAGCATTCCTTTTTTGAAACTGTCCATGATATTTTTATCAAGTTTCTTAGGATTATACCCTATTACTGCAGGAATAAACTCTTCAGAAATCATAACTACCCTCAATTTTCCAGCGGTTCCAGGCTTTTGGGTTTTAAAACTTTCCCAAGGTGCGGAATCAGTAAGAACAGCTTCCACATCTCCAGAAGCCAAGCCATCAAAGGCATCCTCAGCATCAGCATTATTATTAATCTTTGAGAAAAATTTTCCAGCACTGGTATTTGCTGGCAAAATTCGATGTTCCATGAACAATCTGCAATGTTCTCGATTGCCTCTTGCAAATGAAACGCTTTTACCTTTCAAATCGCTTACAGACTTGATTTCAGAATTATCAGCTACAACAACATAGGATTTTAAAGGTGCTTTATTATTAACTGCAAGCATCAATGGTTCTAATTCGGGGTATTTAAGTTTTGCCCAAGCAAACTCAAAACCATGAAAAACACCAACTTGTATATCACCATCGCTAAGCTGTTTTCCTAATTTATCATAACTTGGTGTCATCACCAAATCACCACTTAATCCAGTTTGGCTTTCCATTACTGCACTAAATGGCTTCATAAGGATTTGCAAAAGGGAATCTGGAGTATCTTTAAAGATAGTCCGCATCATTCCAATTCGCACAGATTTAGGTTTTTCGGCGGCTCGTACTTGGCAAATGCCATAAAGCAAAATGCCTAAGAGGGTGAGAGAAAACAGCCAGAATTTACTTCGCATAGGTTTCCTTTTGGGGTGATAAATCAAGATGTAAAATCAATGAAGGAATAACGATAAACAAGGTTACGCGCCCGGCTTATTTTTTGGTGATCGAAGGGGCAACAAATCCCCCACCGCTTACTCTTTCAAGAGCAATCAGCGCCAAAGTTGCCTTGTAAATTGCTTCATTAGCAGCAATGCGAATGGTGTTTGCTTGAATGCCAGTAGTGATGACTTCATCTAAAGTGATTTTGCCGCCACGTGGATCAAATCTCTCTTTAAGCGAAGCGGCCAGTTTTTCAGCTTCTTCCGCAGATTTGATATAATTAGTTGCACGGTTCTTGTTTTCAATCCAGCGCAAGTAAGTGTTTTCTGCTTCAAGCACGATCAAGCTTTTTGCTTTATCTGCAACAACTTGTGCGCGCTCATGCAGAATCTTTGCTTGATTCACTCGGGATTTTTTTGACCCGTAAAGATTTCCAGGCATTTCTGGGGCAATCGCACCTGGCTTATAATTTTCATCCAATGAGGCAATTGGCAAAATATTTGCATGAATATCAGAACCCGATGCAAAAGTTTTGCCAGCAAATGCCCTTATTTTATCTTGTGCTTTTATTTCTAAACACGTTGCATCCACTGCAGATTGAGCTTGTAAAATTTCCCCTCTGCGAGTTTGTGCTTCCGCAATCACCGACTCTCTATTTACTTGAACATCTGGAAGCTCTAATAATTTATCTGCTGTTTGCAGATCCCAATTTATGTCAGTTATACCAATCGCTTCCCTCAATGCGGCCTTAGCCCTGGGAACCCCCTGTACAGCTTCCTCTTTTTTCCCATTAAACAAATTCATATAAACATTAATCTGGTCGATCTGCTTTTTAGAAACATCATTTCTAGAACCAGTCTTAACTATCTCCTTTGCAATATCACCAAGGGTATTAAGATCATTAATACCTCGCTCTGCTACATCAAGCTGCTGGTTTGCATAAATGATGGAAACATAGGTGTATGCAATCGAAAAATTCAAATCCAACTCGGATTGAGAATAATTTGCAGTAGCAGCAGTCATACCAGATTGTGCTTGTTGCTTGCGAACAGGCAAATCTTTAGAAATAATTGATAAGAATCTCATCTTATTGATAGCATCTTGCTTCTCGGCAACCCCCTCAATGCCAAGTTGTGCGGCTTTTATTGAGGAACTGTTAGATCGGCCCATTTCTCGAAGCTGTTCAATATTAAAAGTGGGAACTTTGCTAACATTTTTAGCAATAACAGTAGGCGTATCTTGTGCCAAAGTAATTTCGCCAGCTATTGCAAATTGCATAGCTACAAGAGCTCCGCCAATAATCCATTTAATCGAGCCGGAGGTTAACCTAATTCGATGCAACATAAATAGCTCCTTGTTAGCTCAATTGTTTGTTAATGTTCACTAATTTCAATCGAGTTCAATCGATAAATTTTGATCTTCTTTACTTTTAATCGACTCAATAAATAACCTTCTGAAATGAGGTATTGAATTCAAATGCTGTTTTTTAAAATATCGTTCCGTATAAGTGGATTTGGAACTTAATAGGAATTAGATAAAATAAAAGGCCAGAGTAGAATGACCGATTTTTATTCATTAAGCTTGCGCTTGTATGATTTATTTTTATATTTTTGAGAGATTAGCTAATGGAACTTGAATTATCTTCCTCTTGCAGAAGATCTTTAGATTTTGCCTTTCACCTCGCCTTAGAGGAAGGCAAGATGGAGCCTGACGCAAAACATTGCATTATTGCATTGCTTAACGATCCTGAAGGGCCGGTAGCTACTCTTCTAAAAGATTTTGGTTTACATCAAACCAATCTTGAACCATCAAAAACAGCCAACAACATTGAAGTAAATTCTTCGGTTTTCGAATCTGCTAAAAAGCCATATATAAGCAAAAAAATATTACGGATTTCAAAAAAAGTTCTCGCAGAGCAAGAAGGCACCAGTTTAGGGTTTCTTGTTTATCTTGTTGAAGATTTTAATAACACCCAAATCGTCTTGGAATCGCTTGGAGTTCAATGGGAGCAACTGACTAATTGGATTGACAAACAACGCATGGCGCCCTTGGTTCTTGACGTACCTTTAGATTTAGATGCCAACACCGAGATTGATTCTTGTTTACGAATCCTAGATGCGGCAGGAAACCGAGTACGGGAAGGGCTCAGGGTAGTCGATGATTATTGCAGGTTTATCCTAAATTCTAAGGTATTATGTTCTATTGCCAAAAAATTAAGGCATGATTTCAATGAAGCACTTCAGTGGATTCCTGCAACTCTACTTATATCTCAGAGAAATGTTGAAGAAGATGTTGGCACCACGATTCACACCAATCAAGAATTGACCAGGATAAATGATCAGGATGTTTTTAAAGCAAATATTAAAAGGGTCCAGGAATCGCTTCGGTCACTTGAAGAATTCGGCAAATTAGAATCCCCGGATTTCGCGGTGGCAATCGGTGAGATAAGGTACAGATCATATGATCTTGAGCAAAGAATTTTTCGTTTTTTAGATTTATCTGGAAAATTAAATAACGTCAAAATTTACGGACTTTTAGGCACCGAACACCTTACGCCCACATTCTTAGACACGCTGGATTCGCTTCTTGAAAACGGTTTGGATATGGTGCAATTACGAATCAAAAACATAACTGACAACAAATTGCTGGACTACGCATTTGAATTAAAAACAATTATCGCACAAAATGGAAAAACCCTTATTATTAATGATCGACCAGATATTGCCAAAATTGTAGATGCAGATGGGGTACATTTGGGGCAAGATGATTTGCCTATTAAAGAAACAAAATCAATTATCGGCCGAAATAAAATAATTGGCATCAGCACTCATAATGAAGATCAACTCCGCACTGCTATTGATAATGGTGCTGATTACATTGGCGTTGGACCGGTTTTCAACTCTAAAACGAAAACTTTCAACAAGCTTGCAGGCATTGAATTTGTTCAGGAGTCAAGTGCCATTTGCACTGTTCCTTGGTTTGCAATTGGTGGAATTGACACGCAAAATATTAACCAACTTGTTAAGCATGGGGTTAAACGGATTGCAATAAGCAATTCGCTATTCAACGCTGAAAACCCTTTAAAAACCATTAAATTATTAAAAGAAGCATTAGTTAATCGTTAAATACACAAAAAGAGCCAGTAATAACTGGCTCTTTTAAATAATTAATCAGATTCAACTGAATTTAATCAATCATGAAATAGTCTCGGGAACTTCTTACATAAGGATGTGTAGGAAATGACATCCCTGGATATGCTTTTGGTTTTTGATGCATTGCACTACTGCCAAAAGCTGGTAATGGCCCATTGCAAGGAGCAAAAGGCGGGGTTACACAATAATTTGGACCATAAGTCACACCATAACAATTCGTGTAATAAAACCCTGGTCCCATCATGTCAGGGGCCGTGGGTATGTAATAAACGAAGTAAGGCGCTTGCTGATGTGTATTTATTTGCCCAGGATGAGGCATGGATTGTGGAGCAGTTGCTTGGGGTTGTTGCGCAATAGAATTTGAAACAACAAAGCCCAATGCTAAGACACTCGTTAACAACTTAATTCGCATAAGTCCTCCCATCCGTGGAAACATGTTCAATGAGAAAAACTTAGCACATTCTCAAGAATCGATGGGGTTTGCGTTTTTAAATTAAGACAATCCAGCAGATGAATCATGGCAAAATCCAATTAA
>CAMDHK010000293.1 GCA_945897965.1 Candidatus Kuenenia stuttgartensis
CAGCCACCCTGTATTGATTATGGAGAATTTCAAATGAAGAAGGTGTTCACCACCGGCCAGGTCGCGAAGATTTGTAAAGTAGCGCCAAGGACGGTTAGCAAATGGTTCGATTCTGGCAGGCTTCGTGGCTACCGTATTCCTGGTAGTCAGGATCGTCGAATTCCCCGAGAACAGCTTATCCGGTTCCTTAAAGAACATGGTATGCCCCTTGGAGAACTCGAAGAAGAAGGTTGGCACAAAATCCTTCTCATCGGTACTGAGAAAATCTTTACCGATAGAATCAAGGAATTGCTTCCCGAAGATGAAGACTTCAAATATGAAGTTGCAAACAGCGGGTTTGAAGCAGGCATTCAAGCAGAAAGCTTTCATCCCGATACCATTGTAATTGACCTTGCAATGGGGCGCAGTGAAGGCCTGCAGATTGCTCAAAATCTTCGCAGAAACATTGCTTATGAATCTACTGTCATCATTGCGATGGCTAGTGAAGATGAAGCAAGCCCAGAAGCTTTGAGTCAGTTTGGTTTTAACGAAGCTTTCAAGAAGCCCTTTGATACCGCGCTTCTTTCCGAACGCATTCAAACCATGATTGATGAAAAGCGAGATAATAACTAATAAGAATGATCCTCTAGATTATTCTTCCTATAAGCGAAGCCGTACGGTTTACCTCATCCGAGGAATCCGGACGGCTTCGCTCTTTTTGCACTTCCTTTCATAATTTTTCCAACAATCCCCGACCCTAGGTGTTTCTAGGTGGGAGAATACCATTAGTCATTTTGGTGGTTTACATAGGCATTACCCCCATGGTAGCCTTTATGCTTGCTTTTTCATGGGATTGTTCTTGTTTTGGCGGTAGAGTAGTTAACTAGGCCTTTGCTCTGAATTGGTGTAAAAGTGCCTAATAATACAAGAGGTTGATATGGCAAAAAATCAAGGGGCTTGGGGTTTGGAGATGGGCGTCTGCTCGATGAAGGCTATCCGCCTCGAAATGCAGAATGGTTTGCCTGTTGCGACCCATTATGATTTTATTGATCATGCCAAGATTCTTAGTCAGCCTGAAAATCTTCAAGATCAAGACAAAATGATCAAAGAGGCTTTGTTGAAGTTTCTTTCACGAAACAAGGTTCGAGGCGATTTGGTTTGTTTGTCTGTTTCAAGCCAGAGTGGTTTAGCGCGCTTTGTCAAATTGCCCCCAGTCGAAGAGAGCAAAATAGCTGAAATTGTACGCTTCGAGGCCAAGCAGCAAATTCCTTTCCCCCTTAATGAGGTGGTTTGGGATTTTCAAAAGCTTGGTTCGGGCATGGTGATTGATGGTCTTGCTTTGGATAGTGAGATCGGGCTTTTTGCAATGAAGCGCGATTTCATCAATAAAACGATTCTGAATTACCGCGATGTTAATATTGATCTTCATGCGGTTCAGATGGCCCCTCTGGCCCTTATCAATTACATCGCTTACGATGTTTTGGGAAAAAATTACAAAGCCGATGGTTCGCCTGCTATTGAATCGGATGATGATGATGCACCTAAAAAAGGCGTTCTGGGTTTGGATATAGGCAATGATATCAGCAATCTGGTGCTGACCGATGGTACCAAAATCATCGAGCAAAGAAGTATCAGTATTGGTGGCAGCAGGTTCACCAAGGAGATCGCCAAGGAATTCAAGCTGACTTTCGCCAAGGCTGAGCATTTAAAACGAACGATTGCTAAAGCTACAACCAAAGATGGCCCTGATTTAAAGGCCGTAATCACTGCTGTGAAACCCATCTTCCAAGATTTGGTGGGCGAGTTGCAGCGCTCGCTTACTTATTTTAGTAATCGCCATCGCAACATTGAGTTTGAATACATGCTGGCGCTGGGCAACGGTTTTAAGTTGCATGGGTTGCAGCGATTTCTGCAGGAAAAATTGGGTGTAGAACTTCGGAAGCCTGGAAAATTCGAAAGGCTTCAGGGCGACTCGGTCATCAAGGCGACTAACTTCAGTGACAACCTTTTAACCTTTGCAGGTGCTTATGGCTTGGCCTTGCAGGGTTTGAAGCAAGTGAGAATGACCACGAATTTACTGCCTCCTGAAATTGTTGCAGAACGACAACTTAAAATGAAAAGGCCTTGGGCCATTGCCGCGGCTGCAGCGGTTTTGCTCGGCCTTAGCACTTACTCTTTAAAGAACCATTTGCAAGCTCGTGCCTGGACTGATCCTACGGTAGCCAAGTCGATTAAAGATGGTGAACGAATCATCGGGGATGTGAGTAAAGGAAAGAAAAACTTTGAAGATGCTAAGAGTAATGTTGCCAAAGAAGAAGCCAATGTAAAAAGTCTTTTGTCAGGGCAGGACGAAAGATTCAACTGGCTTGATCTTTTTACCTATTTGAACGAAGCCATTCCAAGGCAGGATGGTAAAAACCTTTCCGACCAACAACGGGCTGCTTATTGGAATGTGGTTCAAAACAGGCCCAGAGGCGAAGTTGCTTACAAGGAACTGGTACGCAGGCAAACCTTGTCGAGGGATGAGTTTGGTAATGATGGGTACGAACCAGGTGATACTCTAGGCAAAAATATTGATCAACTTATCGAGTTCAATATCGAGTCCGTTGATTGCAAATTCACCGAAAATCTTTCCGGGTTTTGGCAACAGGTCAAGGGTGGTGGCAAGGCTGAAGAACGCAAGGTGAAGGAAGATGTTCGGCCTATTGACCATTGGGAAAAAAGCCCTGATGGTTCTGGTTGGGTTGTCGAATTGCGGGGTTATACCTTTCAGTTAGATCAAAAGCGATTTGTGCAGGAAGTCTTACTCGAAAATCTTGTTCGATATGGCATTGTTAAAAATGCACCCGCGAATAATGCAGAGACAACTGCAGCAGGTACGGGGCTTCCAGATTTGGGCCCGGTTGTTAATCGCGTCAGCCATGTTCTTGTTTACAAATATCTGACTAAAAAAACCAATGAACGATCTAACTTTGAAATCATTGGGCAGAGTTATCTTGCAAATGCGATGCGAGCGGGTGGTTTTGGTGAAGGTGGCGGGCCCCCGGGTATGCCTCCACCAGGTATGATGCCAGGCGGTGGTGGTGGGGAAGGTGGCGGTGGTGCAGGGGCTGGTGGAGCTTCCCGCGACGCTTGGACACCGGTTGGTTCAACGGGGTCTTCTGCTACCGCAGGCGGTTTTGGTCGGGGAGGCATGGGTGGCGGCATGGGCGGTGGCCCAGGCGAAACGATGATAGGCCCGGGCGGGGCTGCTTCCACTGCAACTACAACGGGGGCAAAATCTAACCATACCAGAACTGAATTTGTCATCTTCTTTATTTGGAAAGAGCCTACCCCTTCGGATGCTATGCGTGCTGCTTCTGGTGAAGGAGCAGACCCTGGCGCGGCATCGCCAGCGGATGCAACGGGTGGGGGTGGCGGTTTAACTTCCACTGGGCCGGGTAAAGGGGCTCCTCGTGGCGTGATTGATCCTACTAAGAAATCGATAAACAGGCCGAGGGGCGATGCACCGGGTAACAGGCCCCCCTTGAATCAGCCCGCTGCTGTTCCTGTTGTGCCTCCTCCCCAGTAAGGATTTTACAGTAAGGGTTTTAGATTTAGGTCGAACTGTTTTAATGTTTAGAAGTGAGAATTATCATGGCTAAAGCGAAAATTAAAATTGATATGAAGCAGATCAATAAGTTCCGATTTTGGATCGGGCTTGGGGTTCTTGCTCTCCTTTTGATCGTGCTTTCTTATTTTCAACTTACCGCTATAGGTGGGGAAAAAGAGAAAAAGGCCTATGCCGAAAAGCTTAAATCGGTCAAAGGGCTTAGCGATTTTAAAAATGATAAATTTCTCCCTTCTTGGAGTGCTAGAGAAGAAAAGTTAAAAACTCAGCGCGATGAAATCTGGAACAAAGCATGGCTTCCTCAAAAAGACATGCAAACTTGGTTTAAAAGGGATGATATCTGGGAAAAAAAATACGATACAAAGTCTGGCAAACTTGTTTGGTCTAAGATTGATCCTAACATCCCTGAAAAACTTGCCATGAATGCCAACAATGAAGGGAACTGGCGTTATCCTTCCGAACCAATTGACGGTACTACTCTCGATATTTATAAAGATACCCTTTACCTTACCCAATTTCATAACTTCGAAAAAGAATTGGTCGATGTAAGGTTTCCCGTCGAATTTAACAACGGGTTCGATTCGTTGATGGCACCCATTACTTGGAAGCGTGGTTCTACCCCTACCGCAGAAGAAGTTTGGCTGGCTCAAGAATCTTTCTGGGTCAAACGAGAGATTATCCGCGATATTCTTAAAGCCATTCAATCCATTGGCGCCATGACTCCAGATACCATCGCCATGGATGAAGTTTCTCCCCCCGAAGTAAAAGCTAGGAAAAGGTTTTATAACTCGATCTGGGAAATTGACTTGATGTTTGAAGCCGTGGAGCGTGAAAAGTTTATTAGCCCAAGAAGTAAAATCATGAATGTGCATCAAGATCGGCGCATCATGACGCTTGATAATCCTGTTGCTGGCTCTACCACCGAATTTGTTTTACGGCAAGGAACCACTGTAGTTCCCTTGAAGGTTCAGGGAGAACCCTTGGGCTTCGGGCAGAATCGTGAGTTTCTCAAAGATAAACTTGTTTTACCATTCAGCTTTGACATCACCAAAGATTTTACCCTCGAGCAAGTCTTTACTTCTAAGAATACACCGATCAAAATGATCAACTCCCTTGAGCTTGCACGAACAAGCCATCGGATGGCTAATCTAAAATTGGTTAACCGATCTCCCAATGTTTTAAAGAAGGATACAGGCGGTGTTGAAGAATCTGCAGAAGGTGGCGGCGCACCTGGTGGTGGGCCTGGTATGCCTCCCGG
>CAMDHK010000294.1 GCA_945897965.1 Candidatus Kuenenia stuttgartensis
AAGGAAGCAGTCTCTTGATTAGTTTCAGCATCAAAGATTCGTACATTCGGGCTGCCACCAGCCCCTGCACCTGTAGCAATTATTGCCCCAGCCAATGCAATTCGATTTTCCAATGCTTCTAAATGGGGTGTAAATTTTAAAATAGTAAGTGAATCCTATGTTAAAACTATGGAGCTAATGTTTAACAGTTCATCTTTTTTTATTTTGGCTTTTGCCGTGAGCAAAGTCAATTATTGTTTCGATGGTAATTTAAAAAACTTGGATACGATTTTGCCTTGAATAACGGTTATGCTCAACGAAGAATTAAAACATATCTTTCAGAGATGCAAGTGTGAGCGATGGTGTAAATTTGCACAGGGTTTTAAGTCAAACGGTTTCAAAAAGGATGCTTTTAAAGTTTTCTTGATCTGTTCTTTTGCTAATACCAAGAATTTCTATACCTACCACTTGATTATTAGAGTCATAATCAAGAATGATACCTGGCTGTATTTCTTGGGAATCAATAATGGGTGATTCATCGAGACGAAAATATAGCGCATCATTTTTCTTGTCTACTTTAAGTCTCATTTGCAGTTCCTAATCTTCGGTCAAAAAAAACGGTAATAACCTTAACCATTTTTTCTTTTAGGGGAGAAACAATAACTCTCAATTTACGATTCCCAAATTCTTGCACTGGTCCAATGTAATGGATAGTTTCATTTGTCAGGTCATGTTCAATGATAGATGGTTTATCAATTATTTGGAATACCCACGCCTTGGGTATTTTTCGCTCGTGAAGCATTTCCAAGGCGTGTTCCGTAAATTCCACATTGTCCATTTAAATTTAACCCTTGTTGAACTTCTGGATACGGCCTTGGCCCACCCATTCCAACACATAGAGATTACCCTTGGAATCTAAGGTCAAAGCATGGGGCGCCTTGAACTTGCCTGGATGCTTCGAAATATCATCTTTGATGCCAGAACCATCACCCATCTGCGCCACGATTTTATCTTTCGCATCGATCACCGTTACGCGCGAACCAAGCTCAGGCACATAAAGATGCCCATCGTGCTGATACAAACAGCAGGGTGTGCGAACCCCTTCAACGGTTCGCTTATATTCCATTTCAAGGGATAAAACTTCCAAGCGGTTGTTGCCACGGTCTGCAATGTAAAGTTCGGGCTCCTTGTTAAGAGTACTAACCCAAACACCATGACAGGTGTTGAATTTTCCGTGGTCTTTGCCCGAGCCACCAATGGTCTTCAAATGCTTGAAGTTCTTATCGAATTGAAAAACCTTCTGGCTGCCATAACCATCCACGATGTAGATATCGCCATTGGGCGAGACAGCAACATCGGTGGGGTTTGTAAAATCCCACTTGATTGCTTTAGGGCCTTCTTGTGCTACATTACCGATCTCGAATAAGATCTTACCATTCATGTCGGTCTTATAGATGCGGGCGCCTAGCTTCTTACCATCTTTGCCCTTGGATACATTTTCGGTCCAGTAAAGGAATTCGCCTTCGGGTTCCTTGCTCCAGTAAAGGCCATGGGCTGTTGCGTTAAATTGTGCCTGATCGTAACCAATGCGCGAAGAAATATCCTTGCTCCAGGTTTCAAGAAGTGTGCCCTTGATATCGAAGATTGCAACGCATGGGTTGGTCGATCGCGAGGTGACAATGATACGATCCTTGCTATCAACAACTACCGCACAGCCTAGGCCGAACTTCATGCCATCGGGCAACTTGCCCCAAGTGGGGTCGACTTCCAACTTGAGAGAATTCTTGGGTTCATCCTTGTCGAGTGCCAGAAGACCAGAGGTAGCAAGGGTAAAGGCAGCGCCTGCAGCGAGGAAATCTCTGCGGGTTTTGCGAACTGGGAAAAGGTATTCGTTAGAAAGCATGGTCGTTTGATCCTTTAAAACAGAGGTAAAAACAAAAGGTTGAATTAAACTTTCTTAAGCATACTGACACGGCCGGTCGCGACCCACTCAGCAACATAGATATTACCCTTGGCATCGAAGCAGGCATCGTGAGGGTGGACAAACTTCCCTGCGACCCATTTTTTGCTATCGCCTCGAATCGCGCCGCCATCTTTACCGGTGACTCTTTCTTTATCATCCCCAAGCACCGCCACCACTTCGTTCTTTTCATTAAGAAGGGTAACTCGGGCTTGAAGTTCGGGAATCAAAAGCAGATTCTTATGGGTGTCAGCATTTGCAGGAAGCCCAAAGCCCTTGATGGTCTCGAGGTATTTTCCATCCAAGGTGAAATATTGCAGAGTGTGGTTCGCACGATCGCAAACAACGATCGAAGGCTTTCTACCTGGCCGGTTATCAACCCAGATGCCATGGGGCAGATTGAATTTCCCTTCGCCCTTCCCCGCGCCACCAAAGAATGATTTCCAGTTGCCATCTTTATCGTAACGATGGGCTGCGTATGCGCCATAACCATCCACGAGAAGAAAACCACCATCATCAAGGAAGGCGAAGTTGGTGGGCATAAAGCGATCTCGGCCCCAAACTTTCATGGGCTTCGTATCTTCATCTTTTGCATAAAGGCCGGAATCCATGGGCGCATATTTCTGCCAAACGGTTTCTCCGGTAAGGCTCATCTTTGCGAAAGACTTCACTTGTTGATAGGCGCAAACATAAAGGTATTCTTGGCCGCCTTCTTCACGGATTTCGATACCATGGCCGCCACCTTGAAACTGTTTGCCAAAGGCGCGGATGAATTTACCCTCGGGATCAAACACGAATATCGAGGGGTGATCTTTAAGGTTATCCCGACCTTCGTGAATCACATAAAGGCAGCCGGCTTTATCAACTGCAACATTGTGCGTGGTTTGCCATGAATATTGGCTAGGCAGCTTGGCCCAATCGTGGATTACTTGGTACTTATGTTCGCCTGTGCCCACGATAAGGGGCTTCGAATCGGTTTTGTCTTGTGCCCCAAGGATCATGGGTGCGTTGTAGGTAAGAGCGCCAGCGGAGAGTGCTGCGGTTGATTTCAGGAATTTTCTGCGTTGCATGGGAGAGATCCTTTGAAGGTCTTTAAGGGAAGGCCAGCTAGGTAGCTTAAATTGAAGGGCTTAGAGGTGCAATCAGAAAATGAATTTCAGATTGAGTTGATGAATGACTTCAAAGCCCATGGACTGCGTTCCATGGGTCTGTTGGTTTTGAGTGCTGCTGGGTTCAAGATGACCCACCCAGCGCAGTGGGTGGGCTTGGAAGATTATCTGTAAAAGCCCATGGACTGCGTTCCATGGGTCTGTTGGAATTAGCCACGGACGAACATAAAAAAGAACCCCAATCTATTGGCCGGCCAATGTTAATCCCATCTTGCTTTAGGGTCTAAAGGCCTTTATAATAAGCTTTTATTATAAATCTTTTAGAACAATTGAAAATATATTTATGAACACAGATGTCTCTGTAAATTCCTGCCCTTCAAAAGAAGAACTTGATGAGTTTTTAAAGAAAACCATTGATAACCCCCAACGAATAAACTTCCTAACGGATCATCTTTCTAATTGCGCCAAATGCCAGGCGGAAGTCGCTTCTTATAGCGAGGTTTCGGCCCATACCACTTTGTTTTCTTTGAATGATCCTAAAAACGAAACACAAGTAAATCAGGAACTAAGCGTACCTACCCAAATCCTTGGCCAAAAAGAGGGCAATGTATCCAAAGATACCCAACCGGGTTCAGCAACCGAGATCTTCAAATCTGTGCATTCGCAAAATTACCCTGCGAAGATAGGCGATTTCATCATTCTTCGATTACTCGGGAAAGGTGGAATGGGCTTGGTGCTTGAAGGCGAAGATCCAATTCTTAAACGAAAAGTTGCTGTAAAAATCCTTCATCCTGAATTTGGGCTGGTAGAGAATAATCGATTACGATTTATGCAGGAAGCAAGAGCTGCTGCTGCAATTGAACATGAAAACATCATCACCATTTATCAGGTTGGAGAACAAGACAAAACCCCCTTCATTGCAATGCAATTGTTGCGCGGAGAATCCTTGGCAGATCGGATTAAGCGTGGCCCCGTTCCCGTGAATGAAATAATCAGGATCGGGTTGGAAATTTCTCGGGGCCTTGCTGCTGCCCATGATAATGGCCTGATTCACCGCGATATCAAACCCGATAACATCTGGCTTGAATCAACCGGTACAGATTTGGTCTGGACCAGGTTGAAAATTCTTGACTTTGGCTTGGCAAGAGCCGTGGAACATACCGACAACTCCATGACCGGGGCGGGCATTATAATGGGCACCCCCTATTATATGTCACCCGAGCAAGCCTCTGGTTTACCCCTTACCTTAAGCACCGATATTTTTAGCCTGGGTGTTTTGCTTTATCAATTGGTTACGGGTTCCTACCCATTTGAAGGCAGGACAACCTTAGCTGTCTTGAATGCTGTGACCAGCGCTTTACCGAAACCAATTACAAAAATCATTCAACCGACTCCTCCTGCGTTGATTCAATTAATTTTTAAGATGTTGGAAAAAACTATAAGCCTCAGGCCCAAGGATTGCCATCAGGTTGAATCCATGTTGCAGGCTATTCAAGAAGGCCAAAGCCCCAAGGTACCAACGGTTAATATGGGCGGTAGAAAAATTGCACCATGGGCGGGCGGAATCTTTTGTTTGATGCTTCTATGTTTGTTTGGTTTCTTTTATTCTGCAATCTTTCCGCAAGAACCGATTCATGTGGGTCTTCTTCATGATCTTACGGGCTCTCTTTCACAAAGTGGGAATTCCGTCAAGGATGCAACCATATTCGCAATCGATGAAATCAATGCGCGGGGTGGAATCAGAGGCCGTAAAATCCTGCCTTATTACGAAGATGG
>CAMDHK010000295.1 GCA_945897965.1 Candidatus Kuenenia stuttgartensis
AATGCGCCCCAGGTGCCTTTAAAAGACCGACCCGACATCGATCGCTGGATTCTTTCAGACTTGCAAAAGCTGATTGCCTTTGCACGCAAATCCTTCGAAAACCATGACCTTGCTGCTCTTTGCCTCGAAGCAGAACGCTTCATCGATGACAAAGTGAGCAACTGGTATGTACGTAGAAATCGAAGGCGTTTCTGGAAAGCCGAGCAGGGGACCGATAAACTTGCGGCTTATCAAACCCTGCATCAGGTACTGCTAACCTTCACCAAGCTACTGGCACCCATCATGCCATTTCTTGCTGAGAAGATTTATCGCAACCTGGTGGATGCAGGGGATCATTCCATCCATTTGGAAGATTACCCAGCCCCTGATGCAAAAATGATCGACGAAGTTCTTTCAGAAGATATGGAAGCTCTGCTTCATCTGGTTACCTTAGGCTCTGCATCACGCAACACCGTGAAGATCAAGGTTAGGCAACCACTCGCAGAGTTGCGGGTATTGCCTGGTAATGATGCGGATCGCAGGGCGATTCTCCGCTTTGCAGACCAGCTTTGCGAAGAGCTTAATTTAAAGAAAGCAAGCTTGCACGATGCAAGCGCAGGGCCACTTCTGGTTCCAGAGATTAAAGCCAACGCGAAGAATCTTGGGCCGAGGTTTGGCCAACGCTTGAAAGATGTGCAGCAAGCAATCCTTAAAGCAGATCCTCTAGAACTTTTAAAGCATTCTCAGGCAGGTGCGCCTTTCCAACTGGTACACGGAGCCGAAACATTCGACCTCGAACCAGCGGATTTATTCATCAGCTTAAAGGCTCAGGAAGGTTGGACGGGTGTTGCAGACCGCGACACTCAGGTTGCCCTTGATACCCGGATCACCGAAGTACTTGCCTTGGAAGGGATGGCCCGAGATATCATCAGGCAGGTGCAGGATCTGCGTAAAAAGTCAGGGCTCGAGATGGAAGATCGCATCATCCTTCATTTAGAAACCCCTTCAGAATTACTTGGTAAATCCATCGCAGGGCATCGTGATTACATTGCCAGCGAAACCTTGGTGCTTAATTACAGTGCTACTGCACCTACAGATGCTCAAGTTGCACAAGTGAAAATTGAGACTCACGAACTTACTATTACTTTGAAAAAAGCTTAAAGGAAAAATCGCAATGAATGAAACCGTATTGCAGTTCGGGTCGGGCAAATTCCTAAGGGCCTTCGCAGACCTTTTCGTACACCATGCCAACCAACAAGGCCAGAACATAGGCAAAATCGTAATCGTACAATCAACCGGTGGAGAGCGTGCCAACGAACTTGCCAAGCTAGGTGGCAAATACCATGTGGTGCTGCGCGGGTTGGAAAATGGCCAAGTCATTGATCGGGTTGAAACTTGCGAAAGTGTTTCCCGCGCGCTTGCTGCAAACACCCAATGGAGCCAAGTCCTTGAACTCGCCCGTAGTCCACATTTGAAAACCATTCTGTCCAACACCACAGAATCGGGCTATGATCTGAACGCTGCCGATACTGCAAATTGCGCACCCCCAAAATCTTTTCCTGCAAAGCTACTCGCAGTATTAAGAGAACGATTCAAGGCAGGTCAACCCGGCCTGATGATCATTCCTTGCGAACTGCGCGAAAATAATGCAGAACTCCTTCGAAGTATTCTTGTCAAAATTGCTCACGAATGGAAGCTTGAGGCAGATTTCATCGCTTGGATGGAAAAATCGTGCTCTTGGCACAACACTCTTGTTGATCGAATAGTCACAGGCACACCAGACCAGCACCCATTACTTGCACAAGATCCGATGCTTGCGGTTTGCGAACCCTATGCTCTTTTTGCAATTCAGGAAGTGCCAGGCGTTAAGCGTTGGATCGATCATCCCGCAGTTATCTGGACCAACGATGTTCTACCTTTCTTTTTAAGAAAGGTGCGCATCCTTAATGGTGGGCATTCGGGAATGGTGCACAAAGCGATAGCCAAGGGTTATACGATTGTGCGTGATTCGGTGAATGATAAAGAGTTGAGGCCATGGCTTGAGAAATTGTTATACACCGAGATAGTACCTATTCTTGAAGGCCGTTGCGATGACCCTAAGGGCTTTGCAGGGCAAGTGATTGAACGATTCAAAAACCCGTTCATTGATCACAAGCTTACCGATATTTTGGTGAACCATGAAAACAAGATCAAGGTAAGGCTGATTCCAAGCCAGGAAGAGTTTGTGCAGAAGTTTGGTACCAGACCTGCAAACCTTGATGAGGTTCTGAGCAAGTAAATCAGATAAATAGGAATCCACCTTGGAAGGTTAATCGGCTTCTAGGGTGGATCAAGGTACGGTTTCAAGATCAAGAGTTTGATCAGACTTAATTTCTAAATCTGTTTTGAGGCTTTTGAGCATTGGTATGGGTCGGCCTGACTTCATGTCGTGCACCAAAAACATGACATTATAAACACCCGCTGGCATTTCTGCCTGATAAGACCCTTCGCCAGGAAGGACTTTCCCTGAGAAGGTATTGCCCCCCTCCTTGGGTATGAACTGCAGGGTTACTATGGTACCCGTAGTCGAGGTAAAAGGTTTTCCTTTAACCAAAAGGTTGCCTTTAACTTTAACTATGATTGGTCCGCTTTTACAACCTGCCCCAAAAATCAAGATAGCAGGAAGCAAAAGAAACAACAGTTTATGAGTATGATTAATCTGGATCATTAGGATTCCCATCATCGCTTGCGTTAAGATACCACCAGGCCCGTTGAGTAATTGCATTGGTGACAAAACGAACACTGCCATCGCATAGGGCCGCAGCAACTCCACCGGTATGCTTGCTTCTTGCTTGGCCTTGTTGATAAGGGCAGCCTACGCACGCTCCCATACCATCTGCAGAACGATCAATGCAGCCTTCGCAATCGTCGGCTTGGTAGTCCTTGTTATTAGGAAGCATGCAATCCCAAGAGAAATGTCCAACAGTAACACTTGCCCCGGGAAAGCCCAAGGCCCAAGTGCCGCGTGGGTCGGTAGGGACAATAAGAGATCCCACCCTCAATTCATTAATCATAATGGTGTTTGAAGTCCCATCCACGATACTATTAAGTTTGGAACCAAAGTTTATGCACATAACCCCACCCCCGTTAAGGGTAGTAGGAAGTCCAGCCCAGGCGTTGCCATTCGTAGGACTTGCGCCGTTTTCTGTACTTGTCCAACCATTGCTAGGGCCGTGAATGCCACCCGCATTACACGCATAATTTCCCCGGGCAAAATTCACCCCATTAATATTGTAAGGAATCTCATGGCCAAAATCAGAAGGGCATTTCAACAACTTCATGGGAGCTGCACCAATCGCCTGCCAAGCTTGATTACTGTTAGTTCCATAAGCGGTTATATTGGCTGAATGTTGAGTGTAAAGCGCGCCTTGTTCTAGATAAGGAAGAATCATTACCGTCCAATTGGGGCCAAACGACTGCCCAATGGCATTGCTGCGACTTACCCCAGCATTAAGTTTTACAGCTGCAGGCAATTTACCCTCAGTATCACTGTAATTATGGCAAGCTAGAGAAAGCTGCTTTAAATTATTTTTGCACTGAGCCAAGGCTGCTGCTTGCCTTACTTTTTGCACCGCAGGCAAAAGCAAACCTATTAATATTGCAATAATTGCAATTACCACCAACAACTCTATAAGGGTAAAACCTTGTTTTTTCTGGGATGCACGGAAGAATAAAGACATGTCTAACCCCCCATAAACTTAAATAAATAAGAAAACTTAGTGAATATCTTGTTAATTTATTATGAACTTAATTTCCACAATAATCTATAGCTAATCTGAAAAGCTTAAATATATTTCGCCCTCGCAGGGAGAACATTGATTACCGATTGGGTCCATGATATTCGCCAAGAGATATGCTTTTGCTATAATCTAAATAGTCGTAAATCTAATCTAAGAAATCATTTACCGCTAATCAAACCCCTTTAAATACACCCTTATTAAGGCTCAAACCTTATTATTTAGCCACCGAACTAATCCATAGCTGACAACGACAAAGAACATGGCTACAATTGGATGTATTGTTAATAGTCAGTTAATTAGAGGTTAGAGGGGTATCATGCGCAAGCCAATCATTTATTCCAGCTGTCTTTTCTTTCTAATCACTACCTCGATTCCATGGGCTCAACAAGCTCCACCTTTGGTTGCCCCTACCGAAGCACTTTCTCCCGCAGATGAAATGAAAGGCTTCAAGCTACCCAAAGGCTATGTTGTTCAATTAGTTGCTAGCGAGCCTGATATTTTCAAACCCATGAATCTTTCCTTCGATTACAAAGGCCGGATCTGGATTACCGATTCGCTCGAATACCCTTACGCTGCCAAGGATGGAACCAAACCACGCGACTCCGTGAAAATTCTTTCCAACATTGGCCCCGATGGCAAAGCCCAAAAGATTGAAACTTTTGCAGAGGGATTAAACATCCCCATCGGCCTACTCCCGCTTCCTTCAAAAAAAGGCGCACCACAAACCGCGCTTGTTCATAGCATCCCTAATGTCTACAAGATGCAGGACACCAACAACGATAATAAAGCCGACACTAAAGAACCTTTCCTCACCGGCTTTGGCTTCCGCGATACCCACGGCATGACCAACAGCTTCCAGCTTCATTGGGATGGCTGGGTTCATGCGACCCATGGTTTCTCCAATGATTCTGAGGTCAAATCCTCTGAAGGCAAATTACTCAAAATGAATTCGGGTAATACTTACCGCTATCGCCCTGATGGCACTGGCCTGCAATCCTACACCCGTGGGCAGGTAAACCCATTCGGCATGACCGTAGATTCCTGGGGTAATTTCTACACCGCTGA
>CAMDHK010000296.1 GCA_945897965.1 Candidatus Kuenenia stuttgartensis
ACTTCACGATCCGAATACTGCAATGTAGCGCCTGTAGAATAAACCAAAAGTTTTCCTGCAAGATTCCTTGCAATCTGATCGTTATCCAGAAGAACAATCTTTTTATAATCATCAATGTTTGAAAAATGTTCGCCTTTATGGGTGTCGCCTGAAGCTTCGACGGGCTTTGCCATCCAGACTTTTCGGCCTGGATAATTTTTCAACTCCACATATTTATTGCCATCGCCACCTTGCTTGGTCCTGTAAAAATCCCTCCAACCACCGATCACATCAAAATTTTCTAGGGCAAAGCCCGGGGGATCGATCTTCAAATGGCAGGAAGCACAAACTTCTACTGTCTTGTGTTTCTCAAGTTGTTGGCGAATGGTGACAGCACCCCTGATATCAGGTTCAATAGCGGCAACATCGGGAGGGGGCGGTGCTGGAGGAAGCCCAAGAATTCGTTCAAGCACCCACACGCCACGCTTGACCGGAGAAGTATAGGTGGCATTCGTGGAAAGCTTTAAAACACTGGCATGAGTGATAATTCCTCCCCGGTGTGACCCAACAGGAAGTTCGACTTTTCTTAAATCCATGCCAACCACGCCATCGATTCCATAATGTTTTGCAAGCCTTTCATTCAGCATGGTCCAAGATGAATCAAAAAAGGAAGATACTGGAAGGTTTTCATCCAAGACTTTCTGGAAGAATTTTTTTGTTTCTTCGGGCATAGACCAAGCGAGCTTGTCATCAAATTCCCCATACATATTGTCGGGTTTCATCTCATGGATTTTGCGAAGATCAAGCCATTGACCTGTGAAACTTTCTGTAAAGCGATTTGATTTTGGATGTCTCAAAAGCCTATCGGTTTGTTGCCTTAAAATATTAGGCTTCTTTAATTCTCCCCGTTTCGCAATATCCAACAATTCATCATCAGGCATTGAATCCCAGATAAAATAAGACAATCTGGATGCCAGTGCATAATCATCAAGCGCCCCGGGTTTTTCAATAAGCATCAAAAAGTAAGGAGAACAAAGAACCGATTTGTAAATCTTAGGTAATACAATCTCGAGAGGTTCCCCCTTGTCAAGCATTTCATGAGCCGAACCAATATAAGTGCCAAATAACTCTTCAGAAACATTGGATCGAAAGGCCCGGGGAATGAATTCACGAATCAAACGGGTGGCATCAGCCTTTGGGTCTTTGCTGATAATTCTTAGACGGTTATGAGGTTTGGAAAATTCCCCCGCATTCCATTTGCTCCAGTCAGTTTTGATGGTTTTTCCCGCAAGTGTGTCGGCATAAAAAAGATTGGGTACCCTAGGCAAACCACCAAAAAACTGCTGGTAACCCTTGCCTGCATCCAATGGCCCTTCAAGTTCAATCCAATCGACTGCAAGTCCAGGCCCATTAAAATCGGGGGCTACAGGTTGGTCTTTTAATTGTTTCTTTAATTCAGAAAAAAAGGGCAACCCCATGCCTTCAAGATATATTTGTTCGCCCCGGGGTAACCCAACTTCAACTTCGATTACACGCTTTTTGTTTGCTGGCGCATCTTGAATTGAAATTACATGTTCCAGTTTTTCATGAGCAAACCTATCGGAACTTATTTTTCCCATTAGCACTGGAATGGGTTTCCCATCCGTATTTAGTGCGCTTACTGATGCACGGATTTTATATCTTCCCGGAAGCGGTGTCTGTACCGTGGTCACGCTGCCATGCTTGTACAAGGTTGCACACAAAACAATTGTATCGCCTTCAAAACGAACAAATGGCTCCATTCCCTGCCGATTAGGCTTGGGCCTGCTTTCCAGAAATTCTTTCCCACTCCAGCGTTTTACCAAGGGATTCATAAGGACAATATCATTTGGGAACAAGGCTTCAAGTGCTCGGTCAGCAGCAAGTTGGTAACGGACTAGATGGGTCGCGGAAATTTCCAATCCGCTGCTGATTTTGTCAAACCCAGCAACTAGGTTGTCTTCGGGCAGCAAGTCTTTCAAAGGTATTTGAATTCCGAGGAGGTCGTGAAGCGTGTTTTCATATTCCGATCGGTTTAATCTGCGAACTAAAACTCGCCCTTCCAAACCCTGCCTCTCGATATAAGCGTTCTTCAACCTGCCATCAATCCAAGAAAGAAATTCCTTCCGGTCTGCAACTGAGGGTTGAACTTCTTTTGGAGGTGGCATCTCATTATTTTGAATGCGGTCGTGAACCCGGGAAAGTTTCTCGAGCTTAGCAGGGTTGGAAAAATCAATTTTGGAAACTTCGAGAGATAATGTCGCGCGTGGTTTGTCGCCCGAATGACAATCAAGGCAATGACTTTCTATAAAACTTTTTATTTTTGGAGGTATCTCGGCAGAGTCTGCCCAAGCATTGTTATTAATGAAAAACAAAAGAAACCATGCGAGTACTTTTAAAAGTACTTTCGAATCAGGCTCTGAAAATAATCTTCTGCGACCACCAACGATAGACATCCAACGCCCCTTAAAATGCCAAATTATCATGAAATTTAAAACTATGTTCGCATAGTATCGATTGAATTAAATAATTTCTTCAATCACCTGTCCACGGGCCAATGGGTGTGGGCGCCCGGAATTGTCCAGATAATTAGTCTGCGGATCTATCCCCAGATAATCATAAATGGTGGCAAGAAAATCATGCGGATCATATCGCTTGGTCTTCGGGTTTTCACCTTTTGAATTGGTTGCACCTACAATATCGCCACGCTTTTTCCCACCTCCCGAAATCAATACCGACATTGCACTAGGCCAGTGATCACGACCGATGTTGCCATTAGCATTATGCTCCAGCCTTGGCGTTCTACCGAATTCTCCTGTAACAACAAGCATCACTTTTTCGTCTAGGCCGCGTTCGTGAAGGTCTTCAATAAGCGTTGTTACAATATGATCGTACCAAGGAAGACGGGCTTTCATTGCTTTGTTCATATCCCAATTAACGGCGTGATCATCCCAGTTGTAACCCTTGGCATCGGAACCATAAGGTTGACCACTGATATACACATTAACGAAATTGACTCCAGACTCGACCAACCTACGCGCAAGTAATAAATCCTGGCCAAAACCACAAGCGTTATAGCGTTCCCGAAGTTTGCTTGGTTCTTTTGAAACATCAAAAGCTGTTGCAACCCTGCTGCTAGTTAATACATCAAATGCTTGTCTTTGATATTGATCAAGAGCATCAAAGGAACCTGAGTTATCAAGGCTTGCTCGGAATTGATCAAACCCACTTAATAGGTGCTTACGATCATCAAAACGAGTGTGATCTACTTTCAAACGCATGCCATCCGCGCCCTGCGTTAATCCGTTAGAGGGATGAACATAATATTGGGGCACATCAAACTTGGCGCCAAAGAAACCCGGGCCTCGCCAAGGGGTGGAAGCCTTGAATGGGCCAACATTAACTGAAACAGGCATGCCATCTTTTAGCATCCCAAGAGAACGATAAATCGAGGTTTCCATTGCGGGAAAATAGGAATAGCCATTGGCAGAACCGGGCATGTCGTTTTTGTAACCCGTGCAAAGCCTACGGGTGCCAAATCCATGGTCCGCTTCATCATGCGCAAGGCTTCTCAACAAAGTATACTTGTCTGCTATTTTTGCATGCTTGGGCAATAGTTCGCATACATCAATACCCGGAACATTAGTGTGAATGGGCGAAAAGTTTCCCCGAATTTCCGCAGGGGCATCGGGCTTCATGTCATAGGTTTCAAGATGGCTTGGCCCACCATGAACCCATAACACAATCACGGCACGATTTTTCTTTTCTGTTTGACCGGCCTGAGCTTGAAGTTGAAAAAGTTGAGGCAGTGATAAACCACCCAGACAGATAGAACCCACGCTTAGCATGGTACGCCTGTTGACTTTTTTATTACCACCCAGTGAGTTTACTAAATCTAACATGATTCAACCTTTTATTTGATAGCATCAACCTCTGGCAGGATGTTACGACTATACCATATTCCAAGAAGAATTCACAAGATTGTAGCAATATAAGATGGGGATTATTTCCTAGGCAGGGAGTAGGGCCATTCTTTTTCCCTAAACCACTTGGTCAAAATGAACTTTTCGCCTTTGATCACTGGTTCGCCCGCATGGGAGGACTCCGGGATGATGACACCATTGTTTGTATTTTCCCAAAGGATCAATTTGCCTGCTGTTGGTGTCATGGCCTGTGCAATTGCAGGAAAACCCGTTGCGCCACCCTCTTCAACATCATTGAGATAAATCATTGCTGTCCAGGGGCGGTTGCCATAATACTGAACCGTTTCTTTATCCGAAGTGAAGGCATCAAAATGTTGTTTGAATTCCTGCCCGGGCTTATACCACTGGCCTTGAATTGGTTCGGAATAAAGAAGATCGATGCCAGCCAATAGTTGAACTTTATCTTCGATTGCGAGGATGGGGGAGAAATCATAGCCGGGGTTTTGAAAATAAGCGGTCATGCTGGTTCGACTGGTATCGTAAGCAGTATCCCTATCAGAACCAACGGTGGAGGGGTTGGCAGAAAAGCGAATCATATCGCATGCAATCTTGCATTGTTGGGGGTCAATAAAATTCTTGATCTCGAAAATGTTAAAAGTTGGATGCAGTCGGGTTACGCCAGGAAGAGATTCTATTTTCCCAGGATCGATTTTTACGGGGCACGATCTGAATAAATCAGGCAGTTCTAACTCAGCTTTAATAGCTTCGATATCAAAACGGTGTTGCATCAGGGTTTTTGCAACTTCAAGCTTGTGGATACCTAACCCAAGATTTTCCTTAACCCAACCCTTCCAACTCTGATCCAATTGCTTTTGCATAAA
>CAMDHK010000297.1 GCA_945897965.1 Candidatus Kuenenia stuttgartensis
ACAGATGCTTGGGTTGCTATGAATGAAATTCCTTATATTGGTACAGTTCGAATTGGGCATCAAAAAGAGTTCCTGACTTTTGCTAATGGAACTTCGGACCGTTATTACCCTTTTATGGAAAGACCACTTGTCTTCGATGCTTTTGAAGATGGTAATCAATTTAATAATGGTGTAACCCTCAGTAATTCTTATTTTGATAAGAAGCTTCATATTTGGACGGGGTTATTTCGAACCGGTACAAGAACAGGTGCTTTTGGTGTTGGTGGTGGTAGAACAGCCTTCGATCAACGCATCACTTATTTCCCAATTCTAAATCCTGAAGAACAACACTGGTGGGTTATTCAAGCTCATGGTACCGAGCGTAGTTTACCTTTAGTTTCCACATCTGATGGCAAGACCCAATTCTTTAAAGCGCCACAAGTTCAATTTTTTAACAGACCATTGGTTCGTACGGGTAGCGGTTTTCAAGTCCCTCGTATTATTAGTACTCCTACTCTTTTTAGCCAAGATGGCGAAACAGCATTTGGTTTAGGCACACAAACCGCTTATGGCCGTTGGACTTTTGGTGCTGAATATGTTGCTACACAAATTTATAACGCTTACCTAAATACTGTGCCTGGCTATGTTAGTTCTAACGGTAGAGATGCCCAAAGTATTGGCAATCAATATTACGATGGTTTTTATGTTCAGGGTCTTTGTTTTCTGACACCTGGCGATCATCGTAGTGCTAATCCTGATAACCCCGGTTTTATTCGCATCAGTCCTGTTCGCCCTTTCCAATGGCGTAGAACGGATGATGGTTCAGTTACTCGTGGCCCGGGTGCTTGGGAGGTTAAGTTTCGTTACGATTACTCTAATATTCAGAATCCTTTTTTCACTCAAGCATTTATTCCTACAAAAACATCCGGTGGTAATTATCAAGCTTATACTTTCGGCATCAATTGGTACACCAACACCAACATGGCTGTGATGGCTGATTATAATTATAATTATCGAGAGGCTGGAAAGTCTGCTGGCTCGGGCAGCTTTAGTAGCTTTGGTATGCGAACCCAATTCGAATTCTAAAATATGAAAGAAGGTGTATTAAGGTGATTTCATGGTGAAAGTAAGAGCAGGCCCCAAGGCTTGGTTGATTGCTTCTACGCTTTTTCTCAACATTAATATCGTTGGATATTCAAATGCAGAAGAACCGGCAGAAGCGCGTGATCCCCCACAAACTGTTCCCTTAAAGGAAGAACTGGGTGGTTTGACCATTGATGATCGGATCAAGCGCCTTGAATTGCGTAATGAGGAACTTCGTGCTCTTCTTCGTGCTGACCTGCCTATTTATAAGAATGCTGATGCCAATAAAACCGATGGCGTTGCCGTTGAAGGTAAGCCTTTAAATGTTCGACAGAAACTTTTTCCGGAAAAAGCCCTCGACCCCGAATCCTATTCTCTTCAAGCCTATTGGAATAATGGTTTCGAACTTCGTTCCGATGATAAAGCTTTCACCCTTAATATTGGTGGCAGAATCGATTTTGATAATTCGTGGTATCAGCTTCCTTCCGCAATGCAGCCTACGCTTACCAATCCATTACTCGATGGTTCTGAACTGCGCAGGGCAAGATTTCGTGCGGGTGGTAATATTTACAACCAATTTGAATACGCATTTGAGGTTGATTTGTCTTCGGGTTCAGATTTCTTTACTTTGGAACCCAACCCTGGGCAGCCACTTTATTTAACCGATGCCTGGGTTGCTATCAATGATGTACCAATTTTTGGTTCTATTAAAATCGGCCATCAACGCGAACTCCTTACTTTTACCAATTCCATGAATGGTAACTTTTTGCAATTTATGGAACGCCCTTACATCTTTGATGCATTCAATAACTTTTTCCAATTCAGTACCGGGATTTCTGCAACTCGTAATATGTTTGATGATCATCTTCAAGCCTGGCTTGGATTGTTTCGTACCGGAACCCGAACCGGAGCTTTTGGTGTCGGTAATGGCGATGCTGCTTTTAGCGCTCGATTAAATTGGCAGCCTATTTTATTGCCTGATGAACAGTTCTGGGTGACTCTTGGCTCTGCAGGAAGTATCCGCACCATTCCGCAAGATCCTGGTTATATGTATTATTTTGCAAGGCCCCTTACCCGCGCTGGTTCTGCTTATCAGGTGCCTTACCTTATCAATACGCCCGAGCTCCTTTCCGATGATTTGGTTAACTATGTTAACTTCAATTTGCATTCTGCTTATGGTCCTGTTTCTTTTGGTGGTGAATATCTTGCTTCTTACATGACCAATGTTATTAATAACGGGTCGCCTCTGCCCAATGCTCAAAATTCCAACACCCCTAGTCCGGTTGGGAATCTTACTTTTGATGGTTTTTATCTTGAGACACTTTATTTTATTACCCGTAATGATCACCGCCCCATCGATCTTAAAACCATGGCGTATGATCGGGTTATCCCGCAAACACCTTTTATTTGCAGGGATAAATCTGACCCCAACATGCCTAATGGTTGGGGTGCATGGGAAGTTGGATTGCGCTTTGACTATCTTAGCCTTGATAGTAATCAAGTGCAGGCGGGTACTCTTAATTCAATTACCACTGGGTTGAATTGGTATTGGAATCCCAACATGAGAATTATGGGTAATTACATTTATACTTTTAGAGATTGGGATGAACCGAACGCAACAGGCAACATCCAGTCTTTTGGTATCCGTGCCCATGTTGATTTTTGATCAAAGGTGATTATTAATCCAGCTTTTTCTCTTGCATTAAAACTTGCTTTTTTATCTGATACACTCTCATAATTGAACTTTTAGTTTTAACAAAGGTTTTCTTTGGCTTCCTTATTTTCTCAAGATGGATTGCTACGAAAAGCGGTGCGTTACATCAGGCGCATTTATCGCAGGCGTTACGCTTCCCAACTTAATCTTGATGATATTTTGCATTGGCCCAAAATCGATGAATCGTTGAATAAATCCAATATCAAAGATTGGCTTTTTCGCATTCCCACTTCAATCCCTGCTGAACGGCCCAGTAATACGTTTGAATTATCTATGAAAGGTGTGATAACCTTTTATGAAAATCGGCCTGAAGTTCGGGCCATGTTTCCTATAGGAATCACCCTTTCTGGTATGAAGGCATTCCTTGCTTATATGGTTTATCATTTGAAACCTGAAGATGGCCTTTCTCTATTTGATATCTATAGCTTTTTTAGAACGGTGGAGAGTTTTCCATCCTTGACCACTACAATTGTGTACCTCAATCATCCGCAGTATCAAAAATTATTTCCAAATGCGCTTGAGGATGAAGAGCATTGGGTTGAGTTTGTTCAATACCTTAAAAAAACATTTAGAATCAAGGCAGACTGGATCAACGAACCCACGTTAGACAATAAACTTGAAAACCTAATTTACCCCGGTGTTAATGTTCTTGGGCATTTTTGTTACCCATCCGGGTTGCAGGTTGCAGCAACATTGGTTGTTGAGTCTTTTGAAAAAGCAGGCCATCAGGTATTACGAAGAAGTATTCCTGCGACCCCAAGTGATAGCCCCAAGGGTAAATTATTGCGTTCTTTACTGCGATACAAAAACACCATCATTACTATGGCTCCTGAACCTTACTTTGCAGATTGTTTTAATCGGGCAGGTGTTTATTCTTCGTTAGAAAAGCGCACTTTTGTGATTTGGTATTGGGAACTCGAAGAGGCACCCGCGCATTGGGCTGGGTTAACCCAAGGAGTGCAAGAGCTCTGGGCCCCGACCACGCATATTCAAAAGGCCCTCGCTAAGGTTTTATCAGTTCCTGTAATTCCGATGCTGCCTGCGATCACCTTGCCATCTTTTACATCGCTTTCCAGAAAAGAACTTGGATTAAACGAAGATGAGTTTATCTTTTTGTTTGTCTTTGATCTTGCAAGCATCATGGAGCGAAAAAATCCGCTCGGTTTGATTCGTGCTTTTAAGCTTGCGTTTGCTTCAATGCCAAAAATTAAACTGGTATTGAAGGTTTCTCGTGCGAAGAATTACCCCGAAGAGATAAAGTTATTGCGCGAAGCAATCGATGGCGCAAATATTTATCTCGATATTAGTGATATGGCTCGTGAGAAAGTTACCGCTCTCATGAATTCATGTGATTGTTATGTTTCGCTGCATCGTGCAGAGGGTCTTGGTTTAACAATTGCGGAAGCGATGCTTTTAGGTAAACCCGTTATCGCTACAGCGTATTCGGGCAATTTAGATTTCATGGACGCTGATACTTCTTTGTTGGTGAAGTACAACCTTGTTGAGCTTGATCAAGATTATCTGCCTTATCAAAAAGGTTGGCATTGGGCTGCCCCCGATGAAAAAGATGCTGCGGAAAAAATGCGCTGGGTTTATGAAAACCCTGCATCTGCAAAACTTTTAGGTGAAGCAGCAAAGCTTAAATTGAATGATCTTTTATCGCCCAAGCGGGCTGGTGAGAGAATGATAGCAAGGTTGGATTCGTTTCAATAATCTAAGCAGCGATTTTCTTTTCAGATTTCGACTGCGATAATAATTTTTCTAACTCGTTGCGTACTACTTTAGGGCTGAAATGTTCCCTTGCATAAGCCAAGGCCTTATATTGCCTTTGTTCCCACACTTCTTTGTTGGAATACAATTGAACTACTTCATTGATAAATGATTTAGAGTTTTCCGCAATCGCAACTACTGAGCCATCTTGGATTCCAAAACCTCTGCCTGCTGCAATGCTTGCAACACTAGGAACCCCATGCGCCATCGCTTCTGCCAATTTAAGGGGGATACCTGCGCCAAAGCG
>CAMDHK010000298.1 GCA_945897965.1 Candidatus Kuenenia stuttgartensis
ACCCCCTGCATCGCTGGGATTTTTGCATTCCTTATTTCTTTTAAAGCCGCCCAAAATATAACTCCCCCTAAAACAGCTTTACTTACCTTGGCTATTATGGCTGTTTCCTATTACCCCATCAGGCACTCTTGCGAAGTAAAACCCTACGCCTTCGATTTCTTAGCTGCATCGATTTTCCTCTGGCTAGGCTCCAACGCCCTAAAAAATAATGCAACCTCTCGACCCATTTTTCTTCTCGCTGCCCTTTCCCCCATTCTCCTGTTCACCTCCTTCCCTGCTGCTTTTTCCGCAGGGAGCGTTTGCATCGCATTAGCGTTCCACATCCTTCAACAAAAAAAATATGCACTCATCACACCATGCATTTTTCTAATTTGCTCCGTTCTTGCTTCTTTTCTTGCCCATTACGCAATCATTGGAACTAACCAATTCCACAACGAACTTGCAAAACATCAAGCCTACTGGGATTCCACTTTCCCGCCCTCCAACCCTTTTCAATTACCCTATTGGCTCTTAAAAACTCATGCAGGAAACCTAAGTGCGTACCCTATTGGGGGCAAAGATGGCGCAAGTTCTCTGACTCTCCTATTTTTTCTCTTGGGCATTTTTAAACTCGTTCGCAATTCCAAATTTTCAATCCTAATCCTTTTACTAGCACCCTTCGCCTTCAACCTTATTGCTGCTTTCATGGGGCGCTACCCCTATGGCGGAAGTGCCCGAGTCGCACAGCATCTGCTTCCTTCCATCTGCATTTTATCTGCGCTCGGGATCAACAGCATTTTACGATTGCACCTCCTTGCGAACATCCGTTCTAAGGCCTACATCGGCGTGCTTTGGTGCCTGATCATTTTGGCTTTCTTTCAAGCAGGAAGGGATATTAAAAAACCTTACAAATCATCGGGCGACCTTGAAGCCAGGGCCTTGATTCAAGAATTATGCTCTTCTTTGCAACCAGAAGAATCAATCTTGATCACCCAAGAAAAAGATCTAATCGATCCAACTTTAGAGTGGTACTTGCGTATTCAAAAAAATAAGATTCTTTGGACTACCGAAGATATTCTGCCAACGATGGTAGCTCAAAAAAAACAAACTCTTTGGCTTTGGTTACCTAATCGCCCACCCGGTGGTGACACTCTACCTACCATTGATATTCCAAATTTTAATGGTATTCAAACCATGATTAAAAAGGCGTTCTCTTTCGCTTTGGGCAGAGATAATTTGGTCAAACCACAAATGGTACTGGTTCAGCTAAAACATGAGTAAGCAATCTTACTAATGGCAATACTTGTACTTTACGACTAAGGTTTCAACGCAATTGGCTTTGCAGAGTCCTTAGTTATAAGCGTAGCTTTTAAAAGATTTTCCGCCCTTTCAGGGTTGCGCTCTAAATACCATGGCAATGCTCCAAAAAACATCTGCATCTGACCTACCGTTTTTTCGCCCATCCCCACCATCGACGAACCAAACGCCTTCGATATTATTGCTGCAGCCTTGCTTTCCGTTTTTGCATAAATCATCATTTGATGCTTTACAGTTTTATTGATTACGCTTTCCTGATATTGCAACACAATCACCGCCTGTACCGGAATCGCAGGCAAAAGCGCTGTGGGTTTTCCCATCCCATGGGCATACCAAACCTTCAAGCCATCTTTGTCCGTGATTAAATGAAATTGAATGTTGTTCCCAGAAGATTCACGCGAATAAAAGGTGTTCGCATTTTCTTTCTCGATACTCGAACACTTCGCTCCCAACATTTTCCACATCGTCACCGCATGGTGCGGGTTTTCTAAAAGCCATTCATAGGTTGTAGGGTCACAAGTAAAAACCTCCGCAGGCCCCTTGGCAGACAAAGTAGGCTCTGTCACCACCGACCGAACCTTTTCCTGCCATGCCTCCGGAATTACTTTCCCTTTTAACAATTCCAACTGCGCAAAAGATTTTAACTCTTGCGAGGAACCCGACCATGTACCGATAGGCTTGTACTCTCTCTCTAATTCTCCTGCTGGTGCATTTTGAATTCTCGAGATCACAACCAATATCAGAAGCATCAGATTAATTCTTTGCAAGCGGCGCATCGAAACTCTCCAGCTTTCCTATTTTGATAGTCGCATACATCCAACCCTTATTTCATCGTTATCCCCAAGTGCCAGCTTTAATGATTTTACCGGTTTTTCCACTCCAACTCCTAGGGTTGCCTTTTTCAACCGCCAATGTTTATATTGCCTTCGTACTTTTACTTTTGCTTCAAAGGCTAAATCCCATGCTAAAAACCGCTCGTTTTGTTATCACACTCGCTTTAGTGGTTTGCTTGCCGGCACTCATCGGTTTAGGTTGGTGGCAGCGAGACTACCTCATGGGTTGGTACCTCACCGACCAATTAATTAAGGCAGAACCCCAATATAAATCTCATTACATTGATGCACTTGCAAAGCTTGGCGAAAACGCCCAATACCCTCTTTTAGATCACCTAGAAAAAGCAACCGATGCCAGCGCCCCCGACCTTACAAAAGCACTAGGCAAAATGTTCGAATCCTGGGGAGGCACCGCCTCACCCCTTTCCCAACAATGCTTTCATCACCTTGCCCGCAGGTTTACTTCTTTTTCTGCACCGGCTCAGGTACAAACCCTCGAACTCCTCGCCTCCATTTCAACAAATTCGCCACCGCCTAATCCTTTGACTACCAATTTCCTCGAGGGCACAAAATTAATTCTTGGCTCTTTACCCGAAGCCAACAACCCTAGCGCTCTCGTTCCAGCAATGAAAATTGTTTCACAACTCATTAAAGCCACCACCGATAAAGAATTGCATTCCCGCCTTGCAGGTATCATGGCTAAAGCTATTACCGATGCACCAGAAAACATTAAAATTCAAGCGATTCATTTGGCCATTGCGCCAGATGTGGGATTAACCGAATTGAGCGTTGCTGCACTGCAAGACAAAAATGTCGAGGTTAGAAAAGTTGCAATCCTAGCTTGCGCTGCGGCACTCGACAGCGTTTCTGTCGACTCCCTTCTACCCTCTTTACATGATTCGGATTCTGAAATTCGCGCGTACTGCGAATCCGCACTCATCGCACGAGGGCTGAAAAAAGAACACCTTCAACTTGGTAAACTCCTTACAGATCCAAAGCCTTCCAAAAGGCTCGAGGTTCTAGATTCCTTAATGGAAGACAGCGAATTAGATCAAAGCATGTGGCTTAGAAAATTAAGCCATGATTCCTCGCCCGCTGTTCGCGTTGCTGCTTTAAGAATGATGAGCCTTCAGGAAACCACCGATCTCAATGACCGCATTGACCAAATGTCCCGCAGTGACCCCAGCAAAACAGTCTCCGAACTTGCCACTTATTACTTAAGATCAAACAAACTCAAGCCTGTTAATTACGAGACTCTTGGTAACTCAGGCAATAAGTGACTATTTTGACAAAACTTTAATATTTTTTATTAAATTTGTTGACGAACCCCCCTTGCCTGTTACTATGACATTGGCGAGATAGATGCGGCAACTAGCAGTCACACCTCAGCGCGGTTGACAGCTAAACACCTGAAATCGCTGCCAAGAAGTATCACCAGGCATTGTTTATTACTATTTGTCTGGGTTTTTCTGCATGATTCCCTCGCTTTTTGCAGAAACCTAAGAATACTTGTGCAGTCGTTTCACTTGGACCAAAGGAAGGACAGACCTATGTTAGTCCTGTCCAGAAAAAAGAACGAAAGCATCGTCATCAACAACGACATCATCATTACGGTGGTGGAAATTCGTGGTGATAAGGTACGATTAGGGATAATCGCGCCGAAGGATGTTCCTGTTCATCGTCAGGAAATTTTTGATGCGATCCATGGCAAGGAAGAAACTCCCGAAAGCAAGCCTGTTGATACAGAAAACAGCCTGCCTAAGGTTTAATCTCCCTTCCATTTTTAACATAACAAATGCTCTAAAAACTCTTCATTAAGTGGTTTTTGGTATTTTCTTTTCAATTTTATATTTTTTTATCTTATCCATGAGGGTTTCCCTATGAATCCCCAAAACCTTGCTGGCTTGGGTTTGGTTCCATCCATTCCTTGCCAACGCAATTTTTATCGCCCAAGCTTCAACTTCTGCTAATTTTATTGTCTTGGGCAATTCACCTCCAGATGTATCATTCGTCGGAATATCTATATCTTCCGCCATCAATGTTTCAGATTCAGCCCTGTTCACTCCCGATTCCAACACCGATTTCAACTGCCTGATATTTCCAGGCCAGTGATATTTTTTCAACTTCTCAAGAACTTCCACGCTGGGCAAAAACCGTTTGCGATACTCCACCGAAAAACGATTTAAGAAAAAATCGACCAACTCCGGAAGGTCTTCTAACCGCTCTCTTAATGAAGGAACTTTTATGACGCAAGCATTCAATCGGTAAAATAGATCTTCGCGAAATCGCCCCTCGTCTACTTCTTTTTGCAAGTCCCGGTTGGTTGCGGATATCACCCGAACATTCACATTTATTTCCTTACCTCGCAATGGGCGGATTTTCCCCGTTTCCAACGTTCTCAACAATTTCGCCTGACAATCCAACGACAACTCACCCACTTCATCCAAAAAAAGTATCCCATCATCTGCCTGCTGAAAATACCCCGTATTAGCCCGATCAGCGCCAGTATATGCCCCTTTTTCATTCCCAAAAAGTTCTGCATCCGCAAGCCCAGGCGATATCGTTGCGCAATTTACCGAAACCATCGGCTCCGCCTTCCTCGGCCCCTTATTGTGCAACTCCAGCGCAAC
>CAMDHK010000299.1 GCA_945897965.1 Candidatus Kuenenia stuttgartensis
CATCAAAGAGGGATTTCCAACCTGCTTTTTTTTCTGAATCAGAAAGAGCGTTTTCCTCAGAGCGAGCAAACAAGGGCAGAAAGCCCATGAGTGCAACAATAACCAACAACTTTTTAATAACTGGCATGATTAGGTTCCTAAATAAAATCCCACTTAAACAACATGATCACATTATCAAAGATACGAGGTATACTAGCAAGAAAGTTTTTCAAAGACCGATCATGGCCGCCCATTTTCCACAGGCTTTTTGCCTTCAATTAGCAATTTAGCCTGACGAACATATCGACGGCCCAGAAGTTCGTAACCTTCTTTGGTGTAATGAAGGTCATCCGTAGTAACATTATTTTTTACTTTGTTATTAAGATCATCGCAATCCACCCAAGCGCCAAGGGGATCACTCTTTGCAAGGTTCACCTGCCCCTGACGCACCGCTTCCCACGGAGCATCACTGGCTTTTTTATGATCACTGATTCTTCCAATAACAAACTTCATCTCGGGTTGCTTAAGATCGCGCCTCAGATTAGTGATCAGTTGCTTTAAGGCTTCGTTATAAGGCTCCTGAAGATTCTTCTTGGCATCACTCTCGCCCTGCATCCAACAGAAAGTGACCGATGCGGGATTGGGATACTTTTTCAAGAGCATCTCAAACTGATTCAATATCGGCTTATAATAAACTGTTCCTTTGTTTTTATCCGTGGCACGAACCTTCTCAACATCAACACCATGTTTCTTGGCAATTTCATCCCACTCCGCAACCCAATAGCGAATAGGTTGACCACCAGCAGCCACCTTGATATAGGCGACATTGGCATTGGGAAAGAGTAAAGCACCTTCGGGTTCCAACCCAAGTTTAGGGTCCATCCCCGCCATGTTCGATTGCCCGGAAAGAATAAAAAGGTGTGCTGGTTTTTCTGCAGGCGTCTGGGCGCACAAAGGTGCCAAAACAAGAACAGAAAATAAAAGGGAAAGGTATTTCATAACAAGATCACTCCTCATTCTTTTAAAGCTAACTATCAATAAATTTAAAACAACTTGCAAACGTCACATTATCATCAAGGCCTTTGGCCCCCAAGAATCTTTTCGACCAATGGTTTTAACTTGCCAGCAAAGAACCCATACCCATCCTCCTGAGAAAGATGAATGTTGTCGGCTGTGAACAAACTCTTCTTAAGCGAACCATCAGCTTCAAGCATTTCAGCACTGATATCAAGCACCTGCACTTTCGGATCGCTATCTAATTTAAGAGTATCTAGGGCAGCATTAGTTTTCTTGATGTTCTCGTAGAAGGCATTGCCAGGCGCATGAGCAGGGAATATTTTCACAGCAATCACATCAGCCCTCGGAAATTTCTCACGGACGTTGGCAACACACATCTGAACGCCTTTTGCTGCTGCTTCCACACCTGTTTCACCTACAAAAAACATATTGTTGTTTCCAATAAGAACGATAACAACCTTAGGATCAATCCCTTCAACACCACCGTGATCAAGCCTCCACAACAAATTCTGCGATTTCTCACCACCTATCCCAAGATTGATCGTTTTGTATTTCCCAAACTGCTTCTGCCACGCTGCATTCAAAGGTTTGTTATCAAGAGGCCCGCCCCATTGCTGAGTGATACTATCTCCAAGAAGCAGGATATCAACAAGGCCTTTGTTGGCACGCACATGATCAATGAGTTTAGTATGTATATCAATCCAGCTTGACCCACCAAAGTTGCCTGCAGATGGGCAGACAGGCCACATCGGAGGAAGATGTTTCTTAGACTCAGATCCTGGGCGTCTTTCGTGCTCAGGTTTCAAAACGAACTTGCGCTCTTCCTCGGTCAGGGGCCAACCGGTCTTTTGAGGCTCCGCAGTTTTCCACGGGTACTCAAGTGCAAACGCTGCAAGCGGGATCAATAAAAACACAAAAGCAATTGGTAACGTCTTATCCATGATTCAATCTCATCTGGAATTTTAAACAGGCCAGACCCAAGACCCTACCTTCTCATAGGGCTATGGTAACTGCAAATAAGAATCTTTGAGACACGAGTTCAATTTGCTTTTTTGCTGCCTGCCCGCAGCACTTGGATTTGAGCAATCTTTTCATTCTTGGAATCTGTCAGCAACATTGCCTTGATTCCATCTGTGGGGATGTTTTGAAAAGCTTCATTACCAAGCCCTTTTTCCAAGGCTGACCCCGGAGTGACTTCGCCAGACTTTCGGTCCATACGGCCCTCCTGCACCCGCATAGCGATGCACCTGAGATTCTAACACCAAGGATCGACTATGCTGCAGGCAGGCAGGCAGATTTTCCAAAACAAGTTCAGTGAGCTGGGAATCATTTAGGTTGCATAGGGTTAAAGCTTGCTCCCCTGCAATAAGCCAACCGAGCGACCCATACTCGCCTTCGGTTTCTCGCGATGATTCATCGTAGACACAACATCCACCAAAAGCATCGATTATAAAGTATGAACCCGAGATCTCGCTGCGCCAAAAAGGTTTCTTGAATAGGATACTTACTCGAAGATAATGGGCAGGGTAATCATAATGGGCATGATAGCATTAAGAATCGCTTTGTCAGCGGCATTTCGAATGATCTCCGGAAGGTTGGCTAAGGCAATATCTTCTCCCCTTGCAATGCCATGAGTCATTCAATGGGTCCTTAAAGTGTTATTTTAATCTTTTTCTGGCCAGTATTACTACCAGGCATGGGTTCCAATCCCTTCAGGGTTTGAGCATCAGGTTTATCCTTACCAACTTTCACAGTGTACTTTCCTTCGGCATAAACCCTTGGAGAGAATTTCCCACCTTGAGTGCGCACCGTGTAAAGAACCTCTCCGGTTTTTTCCTCGACCACCTGAACCACACCATTCACACCCTCTTCAAAAACTATCTCCGGAAGATAGCCCACAATTTTTCTGCCATCGTTTGCATCCATTGCAACCTTGATGGGCCAACCTGGGAACTGCGCCTTGTCCCCCATTCTTACATCGCTAAAACGAGGCCAGCATTCAAAAGTGATGGTGCGACTCTTCTTATTAAACCTAGCAATACCATATCCATCCGAGCGTTTTTTTTCATCCGTCATATCTTCCGGGTTGGCGTAAGCCATCATTGAAATCTTATTACCCAAGCCATCAAGAAAATCCCCCGTCCATGGCAACGGGCTCCCTTTAACAGGGTTGGGGCCTGCTTTCTCATCAAGGGGATGCCACCAACGGCCATAAATAGTATTCACCAGAGCAGGGCCAGTAAAACTATATGGGCCATCTCCAAATTCTTTTATGCCATGCTTGACCGTTACAGCAAGATGCTGGTCACCACACAAATGCACTGCCCAGGCCTTGCGAATAAGCTCCAAAGCCTTATTACGGGGTGTTTGGGGCCAACCATTACAATCCAAATCTGCGAGCAATCTGCTGTCTCGCCCACCATGCATATGCACCGCACCACAAAATGCCGTCTGAGAAAGAACGCACTTCATCTGTGCGCCCGTCCAATCCTGACCCCAGTTTTGCAAAAACTTTTCCTGCCTGGCACCCAGCAATTGAAGGTTCGGAAGGTCGATCGTTTTAGGATCATATTTAGGATCATTAATATGATCAGGGCGGGGTCCCATCTTGGGAATCTTCCCGTCAGGCCCGGTCTTGAATTTTCGATCCTCAAGAATTGCAAAATCCACTCCACCAACAGTAATGCGTGTGAAATAAACCCCAATGCCTCTGTCAACGGGCGCGGGATCAACCGGATCAGGCAAGTTCCACGATTGCTGCCTTTGTACCTGATTCACATATTCAACTGGGTATCGATATCCACCATCCGCATCGCCGGGCGTAACCGATTTCTTTCCGTTCTCACCCCACACATTTCCATGCCCTACATCATGATCATCGGGTATGCAAACAGTCGGCCTATCTCGGATGATATCCCGAAACTGCAAACCAAATTCAATCCAACCTGCGGTATGTTCCGTATGGCGATAAGTTTGGTCTCCACCAAAAAAAAGAAGATCAGGGTTCTGCAGCTTCAAATTTTCAATGATCTCAGGTCTCATGCCAACAGTGCGACTTGAATTACAAGACATATTAGCAACGATGATCTCTTCTTTATCCACAGGGTCTTTCCGAATCAAACCCTCAAAAGTTGCTTTTTCACCATGGCACACACGGTAAGGAACTTCTTTCGTGTTGTCCCATTTTTCGATGCGAAAATGCGCATCCCAACCGGGATAGAAAACCTCTGCACGAGATACTTCCACCCATTTGCCCTGCTGCAATAATTCCAATCGGGCGATGCGTTCCTCTTCGGGCATCAGCGGAAATAATTGTGCTGAGACTTTAAGCACACCGTTTTGATGCGTATACAAAGCAAACACTACGACCTTTTCGCGGGCAACATTCATCGATGGGGCAGGGGTTGGGCCACCGCCTTTGCCTTTACCCTTCGTCTGATTTTTAGGAGCGGCTTCCTGCGCCCACCATTTACCCGTTGTCAGCGATTCCAAATTCGGGAACTCTGTCCCAAAAGGTTTTGCAGGCGTCTGCCCTACCGTAGTATTTGGTACCAAAGACAAAGCACCAAGCCCTGCTGCTGTTACTTTAATTACAGCCCTACGATTTATTTTCTTCATGTTATTTCATCACCTAATTATTCATAAAAAATCAGCCATGCACTCCATACTGTTTCAACGCATCAGGATTTAATTCGATCCCCAAACCCGGTTTATCGGGCAGGGTCAACAAACCATTCGCATCTGGGCGGA
>CAMDHK010000300.1 GCA_945897965.1 Candidatus Kuenenia stuttgartensis
CCATGCGGATCGATAGGCGAGGCAGGTCCCTTAGGATTTAGCAAGGGTATTTTTAATGCCTCTGAATCTAAGCCACGATATAAAAGTGAATAAGCATCAGGCCTGTACCAGTCTGCGCACCATTCCCACACATTGCCACTGACATCGTATAACCCGTATCCGTTTGCTGGATAACTCTTAACCGGTGCTGTGCCACCATACCCATCGGTTTTGTCATCCCGGTTAGGGAAGGGGCCTTGCCAAATGTTGGCCCTGGGTTTGCCTTCGAACGGTGATTCGGATCCCCATGCATAAAGCTGGCGTTCTAAACCACCTCTTGCAGCATATTCCCACTCTGCTTCTGTGGGTAATCTTTTTCCTGCCCATTTGCAATATGCTGTAGCGTCTTCCCATGCTACATAAACCACAGGGTGGTTCTCCCGACCTTTGTAGTTGCTATCTTTGCCTTCAGGGTTTTTCCAACAAACACCTTCTTTGTATTTCCACCATTGATTGCATTCGGAGCAATCTACAACTTCTTGTATGGGTGGGGAAAAAACTCCCGCTCCAGGAACTAATTTTTCCGGGGGCACATCAGGAAACTCTTTAGGGTCTAATGGCCTTTCAGCAATAGTCTTATACCCAGTTGCATCAACAAACTTCTGATACTGAGAGTTAGTAACTTCGGTTTTATCGATGTAAAACCCTTGAAGTCTAACCTTATGAACCGGCAAAGCATCGGCATATTTTTCACGGTCGGAATCATCGCCCATGAAAAATTCCCCAGGGGGTATCCACGCCATTCCTTCGGGGACCTTAGGTGATAATAGGACCCAAAATATGATGCCAATTCCTACGATTCCAGAAATGATGCTAACTATTCGAAAGCTTGGATTGCCAAATAAGCCACTATCTTTTTTCACTTCAATTTTATTCATGATATTTTCTTATCTGGGCGGTTAAGTTCATTCCATTTGAAAAATGCTGTATTATAGTTGTTTCTAAGGTTGCCATTATAATTGTATCGGTTTTTTCAATCCCTTGAATCATTTTCGCAATCAAACTGCAAATTATATAAGCTATTTTTGTGCTTTTAAGTATAATCATCATTGTAACTTTGTTGAAGTAGAAATACCAATCGCCCTTGGCCATTTCTTTAATGATGTTGCGTAGATTTTTAATATCGGGGGCCAACTAGTTTTGAACCTGACTACCGATTTTAATGAAAACCAAGATTCGATTGTCACTCGCAAAGTGCTTGTGGTTGATGATTCTCCTGTCGACAGACACTTAGTCGGCGGGTTAGTTAATTCTCAGCCTGGTTGGCAGGTGTTCTTCTCTTCCAACGGCAGCGAAGCTCTCGAATTTCTTAAAAACTCCAACCCTGATGTAATTCTTACTGATCTTTTCATGCCTGATATGGATGGGGTCGAGTTGGTTCAAAAAATCCGCAAGGATTTTTCTAAAATCCCAATTATTCTAATGACTGCCCATGGGAACGAAGAACTTGCAGTGCGGGTTTTGCGCGCTGGTGCCGCAAGTTATGTACCTAAAAAATTGCTCGCCAATGAATTGCACGCAACTTTAAATGAAGTGATTAGCAGTTTACGCAACGAGAAAAGCATTCAAATTGTTAATAATGCCCTCGTTTGTCATGAATTTCATTTCGTATTGGAAACTGATATTGCTCATGTTTCGCCAATGGTTAGCCATGTCGAACACCTTGTTGGCCAGTTTAATTTTTGCGAACCCAATTCTATGATGCTTATTGGGGTCGCCCTGCATGAAGCGCTTACCAATGCCATGCTTCATGGCAACTTAGAATTGGATTCTAAATTGCGGGACGATGACGAGATTTATTTTTACACCCTTGCAGATGAGCGAAAAAAACAAAAGCCCTATGCAGGGCGTAAAGTCATGTTTGGTGCCAGAATTTCCAAGGAAGAGATTCGCTTTACCATTGCTGATGAAGGCCCAGGATTTAATCCCTCAAACCTGCCCAACCCTTTTGAATCTGAAAACCTTGATAAAGTTACAGGCCGTGGAATGCTTTTGATCCGAACTTTTATGGATCATGTCGAGCATAATGAACACGGTAATCAAATCACCATGATTAAAAAACTTAAGGCTAGCTAGCTTTTTGCTTTTTGAACCGGTTTGCTTGTGAAGTAAGTTTCCCACTTCTTCAATGCAATTGTACGGTTTTCTTGTGTCGTAAAGCCCAGCATATATGGGTTAAAAAAAAGAGCTTGATTGTCTCGAGCAAAACTGAATCCGTAATCTTTGTGCGATTGCCCACTCATGTGTACTAGCATTGCAAGGGCTACATCTCGAACTTGAGTGCTTCCTTTTTGCTGGTTGGGCAGTTGGAAGTTTCCTACCACTGTTTCGTCGCTCAAGAAATTTCGCAGTAATCCAGAATCTTCTGCTGTTCCCATTTTCCCTAGAAGGGTCAAAGCCACGGTCCTTGTGTAAACAGGCATTGTTTTTTCGGATGCTGCCCTTCGTGCCAATTGTAGGCCTTCGGTCATGTTCATGTTTTGCGAAAGGTGCAGGTGTTGAGAGATGATGTTAGGGTCTGTTTGCTGCAGCATCCAGGTTCCAAGTAGTTTTCTAAAGGGGCTGGTGCCCTTTGATGCACTGATTGCATCTCTTGCAGAAGGTTGGTAAAGTAGGTTAGTAATATTGTTTACAGCTTCCGGAGGCAATTCCATGTTGGGCATGGTTGCAGCAAACAGCACCGATCCAATATCGCCTATTTCAAGATTTATGGTTTTGCCTGCAACTGGGCTGAAAATGCTGTTATGAAGCCATTGCGCTTTTTCGGAAATTATGACCTTACTTATGATTTTGTCGTTTTCAACTTCATCCATCAAGCTTGGGTCGGCTTTATAAATTTTCCCGTAAAGAGCCCTTGAGGATGTGCTTTTTCCAACAAGTTTTTCAAACCTCTCCCAACCGGGAAGCACAGTATTTTTACTTCCGTCTACATCTTCCAGAAATGCCTGTAACTTTGTTTTCTTTTCTGATTCGCTAATTAATGAAATCAATATTCGTGATCTGCGCACCACTTCGTAGTCTGAATGAGTCAGCCCGTTTTCCAAGGCTGGCATGGATCGATTGCCCTGCCTTAGAATCAATTCGCTTGCTTGTTCGCGCGATACAAAAGAGTCAGAACCAAGTTGTTTTACCAGTTCCCGGATTTGAAGCTCGTTTAGTTCTAGGGGCTTGTCAGCACCTATTCCTAAAACGCTTGCAATTACGAAAATGCCAGCTAACTTAACTCTTCTTGAAATCATGGGTCTTGCCTACTAAACCATGTGCAAATTTCTAAGCTTTTAAGTTAAACTAGCTTGACCCATATCGCAACCTAAACCGGGTAAACTTTTGCCCAGGTGCGTTAAACATTAACGGTTAAGCAGGCCATATCGACAAAAGAAGGACCGGTTACTATTCTTAGAGGGGTATTCGACCCGATTTAATGAAAGGCCTATTCATGCTTGATAGAACTTTATGTCTGAAACGAAGACAGACTTTCCTCGCTTCGATGGATAACCCCAAAAGCCCACTCGTGCTCGCAGATCCTGCGCACCTCACCTGGCTTTCAGGCTTTTATGTCGATCCTTTTAGCCTTGGTTCAGGCTTTGGGGGCATATTGGTTATTAATCCAGATGCTAGTTGCGTTATTTTCTACGATACCCGACTGCCCGATTCCGTAGGCCTTTGTGTTGCCGATGATACTGTTGCTGTCAATTGGTACGATGGTATCACGCACCCCAAAACAACAAGAACTCTTTCATTGCTGCCTGAAGTGGAAAAGCGATTTCCAGGCGCCTTTATTCACGATCGAATTGATACAAGCCAAGGTGTTGAAATTCATAAAGCCATCAGCAAGCTAAGGCGTAAAAAATATTCAGATGAAATAGCTCTCATCAAACGATCAGCTCAAATTGCAGAAAAGGCCCACGCTTGGGCTCTCAATAATATCGCACCAGGTATGACCGAACTTGATGTCTACTCCGAGGTCCAGAAAATCTGTACCGCAGAAGGTGGACAGCCTCTTATCGTCTATGGCGACTTTGCTGTTTCCCCTGGCCCTGATCGCAAGGGCGGCCCGCCCACCCAGCGCAAACTTAAAGAATCTGATATGTTTATTCTCGATTTTTCAGTTGTGCTTTTTGGCTATCGAAGCGATTTTACCAATACTCTTGTTGTTGGGAAAAAGCCTTCTTCCTCCCAGCAACAACTCATGGATCTTGCTAAACTCGCCATGAATGCAGGCGAAAACAACCTTCTCGACGGTGTTAATGCCAGTCATGTTTATCAGTCAGTTATGGGTGTGTTTCTTAAAGCGGGATTTGGTGAGCACTTCCCACACCATGCAGGCCATGGATTGGGCCTTTCTCATCCGGAAGCGCCTTTTATCGTTCCGGGGTCCGACGAAATCTTAGTTGCAGGCGATGTCATTACTTTGGAACCAGGGCTTTATGTTCCAAATGTTGGTGGGCTACGCATCGAACGAAATTACCTGATTACAGAATCAGGGTTTGAATGCCTCACCCACCACGATATCAGCCTTATCTAATTACAACAATTAAGGCAATTGCTTCAGTCGGATATTGCGAAAGTGTACTTCTGATTGTTCAGATTGAAACCCAATTGGGCCACTCTTTAGCACGCTTTGGCATTCGCTGACTTGCACGCCATTGACTTTCACCTTTACTAACCCATCAGCCTGGCAAGT
>CAMDHK010000301.1 GCA_945897965.1 Candidatus Kuenenia stuttgartensis
ATGAACGCAATTGAAATTACAGCTTCTACTTTGGAATCTACCGGGCAAATGCTTTCCATGTTCCTTTCTGATTTATCGGATGCTGACCTGCTGGTTTGTCCGGTCGAAGGGGCTAATCATATAGCTTGGCAGATAGGGCATTTGATTTCCGCAGAAAGAATGACTGTTAATAATCTTCCTGATGTTTCCTACCCAATTCTATCACCAGAATTCGAAGCAACCCATAGTCGCGATTCCACTACAAAACAGAGCCATGCAGGATTTTTAACCAAGGCCCAATATCTGACGATGATGGAAGAATCTCGATTGGCTACTCTTACAGCTTTGCGAAAACTTAAAGATGCAGACTTGGATAAACCAACCGTAGGAAGGCTTGCGGCAAAGGCCCCTACCCTCGGAAAACTTTTGCTCCTTTGCTCTAACCATACTTTAATGCACATGGGGCAATTCAGCGTAATTCGAAGAAAACTAGGCAAACCGGTGCTTTTCTAAACTCATGTATTATTCTTTTCTTGCAGATGCGCTGGTCATACTCCATCTTGCCTTTGTTGCATTTGTGGTACTTGGCCAGCTTGCAATTTTAGTTGGTATTATCTTCAAAAAAACATGGGCCAGATCCTTTGTTTTTAGGATCATCCACCTTATTTGCATCGGTATAGTCGCAACCGAGGGCATGCTTGATGTCGAATGCCCTCTTACCGTTTGGGAAAGAAACCTACGAACCGAAGCGGGGCAGGATGTTTCGGAAGCCCCTTTCATTCCTCAACTTGCCAACAGAATTCTTTTCTACCCCGATATTCCTCATGTTTATTTCGAGAGAATGCATATCGCATTCGGTTGTCTAGTTCTATTAACCTTCTTAATTTGGCCCCCTAAGCTTCAAAAAAAACTGAAAGAATCCTTGAATTAACATGATTCAAAGGTTTGTTCTTTGAAATTCGGGATGTTATAATAATGGTTCAACTGATGAAGCCATACTTGACTATTTCGGAGTTTATTCCAATGCGATTGATTTGCTTTACTTTTTTAGTTCTGGTTTCACCCGCACTTTGCTTGGCTGATACAGCCAACTGGTCCAGATTTCGCGGCCCCAATGGCACCGGAATTTCGGACTCCAAAAATATACCCCTCAAATTCTCCAACACCGAAAATATCCTCTGGAAATTACCCCTTGCTGATGTCGGAAACTCTGCACCGGTTATCTGGGGTAAATATTTATTTCTACATTCGTCCCTTCCCGATGGTAGCAAACGATTCCTCCAATGTATCGACTCCGAATCCGGAAAACTGCTTTGGAAAAAGTCCTTCAACGCCAGTGTCGCTAAAACACATATCAAAAACTCTTTAGCTTCCTGCACCCCTGCAACCGATGGCGAAAGAGTTTACAACATCATCTGGGATGGTAAAAACATCGCGTTGTATGCTCATGATTTTAAAGGGGAAGAAGTTTGGAAAAAAGATCTAGGTGCCTTTAATAGTCAACATGGCCCAGGACATAGCCCCATCGTTCACGGCAACAAAGTGATTTTTAATAATGATCAAGATGGCACTGCTCAACTTCTTGCTTTTGATTCCAAAACAGGGAAAACTATTTGGGATATCCCCAGAAAAGCTTTCAGAGCTTGTTATTCTACCCCTTTGTTCAATACTCTTGAAAACGGAAAATTAGAACTCCTCGTCGCTACCTCTGCGGGCATCACCAGCTATGATGCAGATAAAGGCCTCGAAAACTGGAACTACACTTGGAGCTTCTCGAAAATGCCACTGCGCACTGTTGCGTCACCCGTTGTTACCGCTGGCGTTATTGTGGCATGCAGTGGCGACGGGGCTGGCGATAGGCATCTTATCGCTGTCAAACTTGGTGGCACAGGTGATGTTACACCAACCAACCTTCTTTGGGAAAACCGCAAGTCGTTTCCTTATGTCCCTTCCATGATCTCCAAACAAGAATACATTTTTAGTGTTACAGACAAAGGAATGGCCATGTGCAACCTTGCTGTCAGTGGCAAAGAATTATGGAGCGAAAGGCTCGACAGCCCCGTGACTGCTTCTCCACTGATGATCGATAACAATATTTTTGCAATTGGCGAAAATGGTGATGTTTATATTTTTCAGGCTGAAGGTAGTTTTAAAATGATCAGTAAAAACTCTTTGGGAGAACCTGTTTTCTCTACACCGGCTGTAGCTAATGACAAGCTTTACATTCGAGGCAAAGACCATCTTTTTTGTATTGGTAAACCCGTCAAGTAACTTTTTTAACAAGGATTCACACATGATCGCAAGCTTTAAGAATCGGGCAATTGTTTTTTTGGCAATCTTAACCACGCTTACCCTTTCAGGCGTTTCTTCCATTCGAGCACAAGAGGCTAAAACTGTGAATGCATCCAAGACCGAGCGAATTTTCGAAATGCGAACCTACTACGCTGAACCAGGCAAAATGGACGCCCTTCATGCTAGATTCCGTGATCACACATGCAAACTTTTTGATAAACATGGGATCACCATCATTGGCTTTTGGAAGCCTACTGACAAAACCAAAGCTGAAGATATGATGGTTTACATCCTTGCTTACCCAAGCAAAGAAGCTGCTGACGCCTCTTGGAAAGCCTTCCGTGCTGATCCTGTTTGGAATTCTGCAAGAGATGCTTCTGAAAAAAACGGGAAACTTGTCAAAAAAGTTGAATCGGTTTTCTTAAACCCTACTGACTATTCTCCAATCAAGTAATTGGAAGAAAGTACTTCTCTGATGCTTTTCATTCGCAAGGCTTGGATCGCTTTTTTTATTGCTCTTATACCTATCTTGAGCATGGAAGCTGCGGACCAAGCATTGCCTATTCAGATCCCTTTCCGCATCAATAAATCCAGCCATTTAATTGTCAGAGCGAAAATCAACAACAAAGGCCCTTTCAACTTCATCCTTGATACGGGTGCGCCTGTCACTTTTTTTGCTGCTGAACCAGGCAAATCACTCGGACTAAAATCTGATGAAAACGGCTGGTGCGTTCTCGATAAATTCCTTCTTGAAGGCGGTCTTCGCTTTGAAAACCTGCGCGTCAAGCTCGAAACCCCATTCCAACTTGTTGGCATGAATGGCATGGCTCTTGGTGGGTTAGAAATTCATGGCCTAATTGGCTACGATTTACTCGCAAAACACAAAATAGAAATTGATGTCGCCAAGGATACCATGACTTGGACGCCCCTAGATTTTAAACCTAGATTCCCCCTTGGAGTTTCAGGGAAAAACTCCGGATCAAGCCTTGATGCTCTTGGTTCTTTCATGAAAACAATTGGCGCATTAACAGGAAAAAAACAAGATACACCCCCCGTTCTCCGTGGATCATTAGGCATTATTATCGATCCAGATTCAAAACCCTTGATGGTTATCGATGTGCTAAAAGATAGCCCTGCATACAAAGTTAGCATCCAAAAGGGCGACCTAATCCTTAAATACAATGATGCTGAAATAACTTCCTTGGATGATCTTTCAAAAATGTATCGATCAACTCCAGAACAAAAAAAAATACAAATCGAGATCATGCGAAAAAGACAAATCCTCGCATTGGAACTTGCACCTGGGAAAGGGTTGTAACCATGCCCTCCATAAATCGCCTTGCTTTACAATCAAGTATTCTTTTTTTGTTATTCTGCTCAACATTAAGCGCGCAAGAATCTGTTCATGTCCCTTTGGAAATCTTGAAAACAGGCCATATTGTTGTTTCCGTTAAGGTTAACGACAAAGGCCCTTACCGGCTGTTATTTGATACCGGCGCCCCTGTCACCCTCATAAGCAGCAAGATTGCCACCGAAGCCAAGGTGATCAAACCTTCGTTGGGCTTTGCCCTGTTTGGTGCGGGCGGGCAAGCCAACATTGAATCACTTGAACTCGGAAATTTAAAAACTCAAAACAATTCTGTAATTGTCATGGATCATCCAACAATCAAAGTCATGTCTAAATTCTTTGGCCCCATCGAAGGCATAATTGGCTTCTCAACCTACTCGCGATACAAATTAACCATTGATTACAAAAATTCGTCCATCGCTTTTGCACCAAACGGATACATCCCTCAAGATACTGTCAAAGCCATGATGGATCGCCTTATGGCTAACAATAAAACCCGCGAGACTTTATGTTCCAAAGGTGTTTGGGGGTTCGAAGTTCAAAAGCTTGAAACTGATACCGCGGAGGGTTTGGATATTATTTCCGTAGTGCCTAACAGCGTGATGGCAAAAGCGGGACTTAAAAAAGGCGACCGAATTCTTTCATTCAATAATATTTGGACTGACTCACTTGAAGATCTTTTCTATGCCTCCAGCAAATCCAACACAAACGAACAATCGAAACTTCGAATTCTCAGCAATAACGAAATAAAAACTGTCCTCATAATTCCAGCTAATGGCATTTAAACTACTCCGGGTGCCTTTCTATGTACAAACTCATTCTCTCGCTTATATTGCTTTTCATCGGGTTTAACCCTTGGGAATCAATAGTTTTCGCACAAGCCAGCAAAAAATTAAAATCAAACATGATTGATCAAGGTGAATCCAATCCGGCACTTAAAGGCATCGCAGTTCTTGAAGGATTTAAAGTTGAAATTGTTGCTCAAAACCCAAACATCGTTAACCCCTCATCAATTTCTTTTTCAAACGATGGTAAAGTATTTGTCTTAGAGCGCAGCCCAAATTTCACCAAGAAACTTCAAGC
>CAMDHK010000302.1 GCA_945897965.1 Candidatus Kuenenia stuttgartensis
GAGTTGGCATCCAATGGCAGTTGGCCTGATGCCAAGGTGGCGAAAGGTCGGTATGTTGCAGGGCCAAACACTACGGGTTGGGCTTCGCTTTCTGTAAGTGAAAAAGCCCCTACTGATTGGACTGTTGTGACGATGGATCTGTGGAAAGATCTGGGCGATTTTACCCTTACAGGAATAGCGCCCACCTGCGACCGGGGTGAAGAAGCTTTTTTTGATTCAATAATTCTCGGGCCATCTGTTGCAAGCTTGGATGGTTACAGGTTTGAAAAATATCCTGTCGCATTAGTTGCTTCTTCAAATGCTCCTAAGAAGAACATAGGTAATGCGTTTACAGACCCAGAAAATCCGATTAGAAAAATATTCAAGGGTGAAAGACTTGATCTCTGGTCTTTAAAGGCCCCGGTCAAATCTGAAATTCCAAAGCCAACGAATGATTCGCAATCACTCACCAACATTGATCGTTTTCTAATTTCCAAAATGGAAGCAAAGGGTTTGATCCCTTCACCCAAGGCGGATAAACGAACCTTGATTCGCAGGGTTACCCTTGGCCTTACTGGCCTTCCACCCACTCCCGAAGAAGTAAAAGCATTTCTTGCGGATAACTCTCCTAAGGCTTATGAGAATTTGGTGGATCGCTTGCTTGCTTCCCAAAGTTATGGCGAAAAATGGGCCAGCCATTGGCTTGATATTGTCCGTTATGCAGATACCAATGGCTACGAACGCGATGAATTCAAACCCCTTGCTTGGCAGTATCGAAACTCCGTGATTAGGGCGTTTAATTCGGATCTGCCCTATGATCAATTCATCAAGGATCAACTTGCAGGCGATGAAATGGTTACTGCTGCACCTAAAGATTCAAGAGAAGCAGACAAACTATTAGCAACCGGATTCCTTCGATTGGGGCAGTATGATAGCACTGCTTCGATCTTCCAAGAAGAGGCAAGATCTAGGAATGAGCAAATGGCGGATTTGGTGAACACCATGGGTTCCGCATTTATGGGACTTTCTCTTTCTTGCTGCCAATGCCATGACCATAAGTATGATCCCTTTTCTCAGGATGATCATTATCGGTTCAGATCCTTTTTTGCAGCGATTAAGCCAAACGATGCTTTGGTGATCGAAAGTGCCAAAGAACTTGAATTGATCAACCAGCATAATGGCATTATTGACAAGGAAGCAGCGCCATTAAAAAAGTCTATTGCAACGGTTTTAGATACTGGCAGACAGAAAGTTATTGCAGAACGAAAATCGAAGTTCCCACAAGATATTCAAGCGCTTATTTCTGTGGCTGAGTCTGCTCGTGATGAAGCAGGCAAGAAGAAGTTGCAACCCTTCATAGAAAAATTGAAGGTCGCAGACAACGATGCCAAGGCTGCACTGGATGAGGTTGCAAAAAAGCGAATCGAGGAGATGCAAAAGAAGCTTGCTGAAATAGAAGCAAAGAAAAAGCTGGCACGAAAAGCAATGGGTGTCACTGAATCAGGCCAAAGTGCCCCAGCAACCCATGTACTTTTTCAGGGTGATCATTCGCAACCCAAGAACGAGGTGCAGCCTGGATTTCTGAGTGTGCTTTATCCAAATAATGCAGAGGTCAAGCCAACATCTAATTCGACAGGTAGGCGTACAGCGTTAGCCAATTGGATTGCAACACCGGATAACCCTTTTACTGCAAGGGTGATTGTAAACCGAGTTTGGCAGCATCATTTTGGCATGGGTATTGTGGGGACTCCCAATGATTTTGGTTATTCGGGATCTCGCCCGACCCACCCTGAACTTCTCGATTGGCTAAGCGTCGAATTCGTGCTGCAGGGATGGTCGATCAAGAAGCTGCAAAAGATGATATTGCTTTCGAATGCTTACCAACAATCTTCGTTTCAAGAGGCAAAGAATCATGCGATTGATCCTGATAACAAATTGGTTTGGCGCCAAAATGTCAGGCGCATTGATGCAGAGACTTTGCGTGACAGTTTGCTTGCAATCTCTGGGTTGATGAATCCGCAATATTCAGGGAAACCAATCTGGCCCACGATCCCGGATGAACTTTTAAAAGCCCAACCTGGAATACTTGAGGCGATCAAGGGCGAGGATGGTGGCAGAATGCAGGGATGGTATGCAGACCCTGTTGATCAAGCGAATGTACGCAGTATTTATCTAGTTCGAAAGAGATCACTGCCTCTTCCATTTTTGGATGTATTTGATTTGCCTGACGGTACTATTTCGTGTGGCAGGAGAGATCAAACCGTGGTTGCCCCTCAGGCCTTGATGTTGCTAAATAGTCCTGAAAGCATTCGGTATGCAGAGGCACTTGCACAAAAAGTTTCCAAAACAAAGCTGGATACCAAGGCCAGCATCGAGGCTGTATTTGCTATGGTTCTTAACCGTGAGCCAGATGCTGACGAACTTGTTCTTTCAATTGATTTTATCAAGCGACATGTGGAAAAGTATCAATCCAAGGGTGGAATGAAAGATGTATTGGCGCTTAGGGATTTTTGTAGAACCCTTACCAACCTTAATGAATTCGCTTACATCGATTAACGCATTTGAATGAAGAGAGACTAGCAATGGCAATCGAATTTTCCTCTATCCCTGTGACTTCAAGAAGGGATTTTCTTACCCGTACTGGTGCGGGGTTTGGCAGTGTTGCACTTGCAGGATTATTGGCGCAGGAATCAAAAGCAGCCATCTCAATTGATTCGTTAAAACCTTTTGCAGAGCGCATGCCTCATTTTGCCCCCAAGGCAAAGCAGGTAATTTTTCTTTTCATGTATGGCGGGCCCAGTCAGGTTGACCTCTTTGATTATAAGCCAGATCTCATTAAGTTGAACGGTGCAAAGGTTCCTGATTCTATAAAGAAACAGAAAGATAAAGTTGGTGGCGTATTCAATGCCTGTAAAGATGAACTCATGTCGGGCCCTTGGAAATGGGCGCAACATGGCAAGAGCGGGCTATGGGTTTCCAGCCTTCTTCCTGAAACAGCCAAGCATGCGGATGAGCTTTGCGTGGTGCGTTCTATGTTCAGCGAAAGTTCTAATCATGCACCCGCAACGTACCTAATGAACACAGGTGCAATTCTGGGTGAAAAGCCCAGCCTCGGTTCATGGGTGACTTATGGTCTTGGCTCACCTAACCAGAATCTTCCGGGTTATGTGCTTTTGTTTAAGGTTGGAGGATTAGGAGGTAGCGCCAATTGGAGCAATGGTTTTTTGCCCGCTGCGTTTCAAGGTACCCATTTCAGACATGAAGGCAGCCCTGTGCTTAACCTTCACCCGCCCGAAGAATTGCAATCCGCACAACGATCCACGCTCGATTTGATTCAGCAATTGAACAAACGACATGCGCAAGCTAGACCCGGAGTTTTAGATCTCGATGGCAGGATTGCTTCTTATGAACTTGCCTATCGAATGCAATCTGAAGCCATGGAGATAGGCGAACTTTCTAACGAGACTTCCTCGATTCAAAACCTATATGGCATCCATGACAAAAACAAAGACAAAGCCACTTTTGCTAGAATGTGTCTCACCTCCCGAAGGCTAGTTGAAAAAGGTGTTCGTTTTGTTCAACTTTATAATGCAGTCGATAAGCTTGGTTGGGATGGGCATGGCAACAACCATGAATTTCATCAGCGCAATTCCGCCCAGACTGATGGGCCCATCGCAGCATTGCTTACTGATCTAAAACAACGAGGCTTGTTAGATTCCACCTTGGTTGTTTGGGCAGGAGAATTCGGCAGAACCCCCATGATGCAAGGGGGCAATGGCAGAAACCACAATCCCTATGGCTTTACAATTTGGATGGCTGGTGGTGGCGTGAAGGCTGGTACGCAGATTGGTGCAACGGATGAAATTGGACTTCGCGCTGTAGATAAACCTCAGTCGGTAAAAAATCTTCATGCCACCATTCTTACTGCCTTGGGTATCAACCCTGATGATCTTTCTTTTGATCATAACGGCAGGCAAGAAAGACTGACTGGTGTTGCTGCAAGTTGGAAAACCATACCCGGTGTACTTGCGTAATACCGAAAAAACCATTGATCCTTGAATCAGCTTGGTTGACAATCAATTTATTATTCCTTGACACACCCCGGAGATCAACATGCCTAGATTTCTTCCACTTGTAGTTGTTTTGGTTCTTTTTTCAAACCAGTTTGCTAATGCAAAGGATCCCATGGTTTTTATCTCAGCCTTTGCAGGTGGCGATCAGGGCGCAATTCATGCCTTTAATTTTGATCTGGCGACAGGCGCATTGAAACCCTTGCAACGCACCACCTCTGTGCAAAATCCATTCTTCCTTGCACTATCTCCTGACAAGAAGTTTCTTTACTCCATTCATGCGCTGAAATTCGGTAGCAAGGATGCTGAGGAAATTGCAGCTTTCAAACTCCTAGGCAACGATGGCAAATTGGAACTGCTCAACAAGCAATCTGCTAAGGGTTCTGCTGCTTGTTATCTTCATGTTGATAACTCGGGCAAAACTGTCGTGGTTGCTAATTACTCCACAGGCAGCGTGGCATCGCTTCCAGTTAAAGCGGATGGCTCACTCGGTGAACCTGCATCTTTTGTGCAACATGTTGGTTCTAGTGTAAATCCTGCCAGGCAAAAAGAACCCCATGCACATTGCATCGTAGTTAGTCCCGATAACAAATATGCATTTTCTGCAGACTTGGGCTTAGATCAGATTCTTTGCTATAAGCTTGA
>CAMDHK010000303.1 GCA_945897965.1 Candidatus Kuenenia stuttgartensis
CCCCTTGCAACCATGATTCCATCTGCTTGTGATAAAATTTCGTCAATGTTAGCAACAGCTTGTGGCTTCTCGATTTTTGCTATTACTGGAATGCTTGCATTTTTTGATTGAATATAATCTTGCAGGGTTTTTACATCGGATGCGCTTCGAACAAAAGAAAGGGCTATGTAATCCACAGGATGAGCTACGATGAAATCAACATCCTTTTTGTCTTTTTCTGTTAATGCGGGAACTGATAGAGCTAATCCCGGAAGATTCATACCTTTGTTGTTCTTGAGTATGCCCCCACGAATTACTTCTGCTATCACCTGGGTTTCGGTTTTCTCAAGAACTTTAAATTCCAATAAGCCATCATCGAGTAAAATGCGAGTCCCAAAAGAAACTTCTTGTGCAAGAAGTGCGTATTGGGAGTGAATAAGATTGTTGGCGCCTATACAAGGGGTGGTGTCCAAAGTGACAGTATCACCTTTATTGATTTGGATTTTACCATCAACAAAAGAGCCTACGCGGATTTTAGGACCGCATAAATCTGCAACAATTGTTGCTTCAATTCCGATTGTTTGAGAAATGCGCCTTATTAATTCAATGTTGGCAAGATGGTCTTCGTGCTTTCCGTGTGAGAAATTCAAGCGAAAGATTCGTGCCCCTTCCAGTATTAGAGTTTTTATTATTTGTTCATTGGAACTAGAGGGCCCCAAAGTTGCAACTATTTTTGTTTTAAATGGAATCATCTAATAAGTTCCTAATTAAATTGAAATCGTGTACATAAAGGTCGTTTTTATAATTTAAGTTACTTTTAGTTATAGATCATTTTGAAAATAAATACACTGTGGTATTAAAAATGGTCTTGACAGCTTTTGTTTTAAGGGTAAATCCACAATTATTGGGTGGTCCTTGTTGTTGTTTTTAAATTCATTGGGGAATGAGTTTAGCTTGTAACAATGCTTTTTAATTTTAATGCGTTTGGGGGATGTATGTTTAATTTACATGGCGAAAAGTTCCGAGTTGGATTGGCGATTGCAGCTTTTTTTGGGTCAACATTTTCAGTTTTTGCAGAAATTGAACCCTTAATTATGCCTGCCCCTTTTGAGGCTGTCCCTGCGGAAAAGGTTAAATCCGCTGTGGAACAGATCAAACCTCCTGTAGAACAGGTTAAATCTCCTGTTGAACAGGTTAAATTAAAAGACTCAGAAACCACTGATGGAAAGCCTTTTGTGCTGCCCATTCCTTCTGATTTGCTGAAAAACAAATCAAAACCTACGGATGAACTAGTCCCACCACCCATTGCGCCTCCAATCTCAATCATTCCAGGCGATAAAGATAATGTTCTTAAAAACAGTATCGCTAAACCGGTTTCTGAAATTAAAACAGTTGAAACCGGGGTAACTGCTGGCTCAATTGAATCAAAAGACGCCACTTCAGAATATTTAGAGTCTGAAAGAAATGGCAAAAGCTACAAGCTTGAAGGTTTGTTCATGACTGGTGAATACCTTTTGGTTAAACCCAGGCGTGATGCATTTGATTTTGCAATTACTTCAAGTGATAGGCTTGGTGTAATCAATGGCAATCTTAATTCGCTTGATTGGGAAACCCGCAGCGCTTTTCGGGTTGGATTGGGTTACCAATTTGCTGATGGCTGGGATGCGAGTGTAAATTATTTTTACCTGCACTCTGATGCGTCCTCTTCTTTGGCTGCTCCGAACGGTGGGGCGCTCTACGCCACCCTCACCAATAATACTTTCGACGATGTTTCTACAGCTTCTGCTTTGGGAAACCTCGATATGAATGTGATTGATATTGATGTCGGTCGTACCTATAGGGCAGCAGACAACCTGAATTTTCGTTTTACCGGGGGTGGTCGAGTTACATGGATTGAACAGCAGTTTAGTGCTATTTACAACGGTGGAACTCTTGGTGCGGTCAACGATTTTGTAAGTAGTCCTGTTAATTTCACAGGCGCTGGTTTAACTGCTGGCGGTGAAGGTACTTATGCCTTGAATAAGCATTTTGGGCTTTATGCCCGGGGGAAAGTTGCGCTTCTTAGTGGAACTTTCAATAACAATTTGACTGAAACCAATGGGAATGGTGCAACCACTTTTTACAATATTAGTAATAAGTATCATGAAGTTGTTCCAGTGTTGGAAACGGGCGTTGGTGCGGTTCTTACTAAGGACCATATGCATTTTAAAGTTGGCTACGAACTCTACAATTATTTCAATATGGTTGATAGTTTAGATTTCCAATCCTTAAGTTTTGGAAAAGCTTCGAGGAGGTTGAGCGATTTGAGCCTTGAAGCGTTATCCATACAATTTGGTTTAACTTTTTAAAGATTTAACAAACCGAATTATAGTCGAAAAGCTGGTGGGAAAAAGCTTCCCGCCAGCTTTTTTGTTTGTTATTCTATAATAACGATTTTATGTAGTTCAAAGTCGGATTATTAAGAGAAAAGCTTTTTGATGCTTCATTTTACTGTTATTTATAATGGGCAAGTTACTGAGGTTGAACATTTAGGCGGCCCATTTGAGATTGGTCGAGGCCCGCAAAGAGATAATATTGCGCGCCATACCGTGATGGATTCTTATGTATCCGGAAATCATGCAAAAATTGAACAGATCGAACTTACGAAAGTAAGAATTTTAAATCTAAGTCAAAGAAATTCTATCCGGCTTGATAATGGCGATTCTGTAAACATTGGCGCCTCTATCCAAGTTTCTTTGCCTATAACCTTGTTCATCGGTGAAACCAGTATCAAAATTGATTTTATCCCCGAGGAAGATGAGGGCGAATTGGGCGGCGAAGATGAAGCCCAGTTAGATTCCATGGAATCTGCGATAACCCTTAGCCCGGGGCAGTCTTCTGGTAGTCTTCTCGATTTAGGCCAGTCCCCCAGCCCTGAAAAACTTGCAGTCTGGTTTGAAACTCTGATTGCAGTTCAAAAATCTGCTAGTGGTTCCTTAGAATTCTTTCAAGATACTGCACAAGCTGTTGTGGACTTAATCGGTTTGGATCGTGGCTTGGTCTTGATGATTAAAAATGGACGGTGGATGGTTCAGGCCCGTTTTCCAGATGAAGATGTTGAGAATCGTGAATTTAGCATGTCAGTTCTAAGTAAAATAACTAAAGGTAGAAAAACTTTTTATCAAAGCGGCGCAAACCTTCAGAATGAAAGTGAAAGTGTAATGGGAATTGAAGCGGTTATCGCTTCACCCATTTTTGATAAAGCTGACAATGTCGTTGGTGCAATTTATGGTGTGCGCAATAAATTAACAGTGGGATCGGGTTCGAATATTGGAGTTAATCCGCTAGAGGCGCAAATCGTCCAACTCTTAGCAAGTTCTGTGGGCGCTGGCTTAGCCAGGCAAGAGCAGGAGGCTGAAGCTGGGCGCTTGCGGGTTCAGTTTGAACAGTTTTTTTCTGCAGACCTCGCACGGGAGTTGCAGAAAAATCCAAAACTCCTTGAGGGGCATGAATCTGAAATCACGGTGCTTTTTACAGATATCCGAGGCTTTTCAAGAATTTCTGAATCCCTTAATCCTAGGGAAACTTGTAGTCTTGTTGCTGATGTTATGGAAGAACTTACCTCTTGTGTCATGGCTTTTGATGGGGTGGTGGTTAATTATTCAGGCGATGGAATTATGGCGATGTGGAATGCCCCTGCGCCTCAGTCTGATCATGCTATCAAAGCTTGCAAAGCTGCGTTAGCAATGGTTGCTCGGATGCCTGCAGTCCAGGAACGTTGGAAGAATAAGATTTCTCTTCCGGTAAAGGTGGGGATTGGTATCAATACCGGAATGGCTTTGTGTGGAAATACAGGCAGTAAGATGAAATTTCAGTACGGTGCGCTGGGTCATGCTGTTAACCTTGCAAGTCGTATTGAAGGCGCTACTAAAGTGATGGGTGTACCTATTTTGATAAGTGGTTTTACGAAAAAATTGGTAGGATCATCTTTTGCAACTCGAAAATTAAGAAAAATAAGGGTTGTTGGGATTAACGAACCTGTAGATATTTATCAACTTCACGCTGAAGTTTCTTCAATCGAATGGAGAAGTGATGCTGATATTTATGAATCAGCATTAAAACATTACGAAGCCAGTGAATTTGGCCCAGCCTGTCGGGATTTATATCCGCTCATTGCCAATCACAGTGGAAATTATGATACCGCCTCTTTAAGCCTCATGGCAAAATCAATCGAGTACCTTCGTAAGCCACCGTTGTCCTCTTTTAATGGTGTAGAAGATCTAGAATCGAAATAGTCAGCAAGTTGTTTAAGTAGGTAAGGAGACCACGCATGTTCCGATGCACACTGTTAGCTTTTGTTGCGGTTTTATCTCTTGTTTTTTTAACGATAAACCCGGGTGATACTTTTAGCGCTGACCCACAAAACGAAGCCTTGCCCGATGATTTAGGAACCAGAAAATTCGGAGCCGATTGGGAATCTTTTCTGGGAAAAAATACTAATAGCTACTCACCTGAAAAGGGGATTGCTCCATGGCCTGCTTCGGGCCCTAAAATCCTTTGGGGCGCTAGAATGGCAGAGGGCTATTCCATGCCCGCCATCAGTAGGGGCAGGGCCTTCCTTTTTGATCAAGCTAAAGGTACCGCTAGGCTGCGTTGCTGTAATAGTGAAAACGGCAAAGAATTATGGTCGTTTAC
>CAMDHK010000304.1 GCA_945897965.1 Candidatus Kuenenia stuttgartensis
AATTTTAATTTTCACACAGAGATAATAGTTATGAACCAGGCGCTAGCAGGATACCTGCGCCATCTTTCTCTGGAGAAAAATTCTTCCGAACTGACTGTCAAGTCTTACCGTGAAGATTTGACTCAATCGATAAATTTTCTGCGTGGCCATACGGCCCTTCCAAACCTTTCTCCCAAGCAAGTTACCACGAGGCATGTGCGTGCATTTATCGCATGGCTTACAGAGCAAAACTATTCGCGGGCAACAATCGCACGAAGAATCGCATCTCTAAGATCTCTTTATCGTTACCTTCAAAGGCAACAAAAGGTTGATCGCGATCCTACGGAGGGATTGAAAGGCCCAAAACTTGACCAGAATCTTCCGCATTTTCTTTCTCAAGAAGACATAGACAATCTCCTGAATGCACCCCAAGGCGAAACCTTGATGTGCCTAAGGGATCGGGCAATTTTAGAAACCTTATATTCCGCTGGCCTTCGAGTCAGCGAACTGGTTGCACTTAACCTAGAGTACTTGGATTTCAATGATGGAACTGCGGTGGTTCGGGGTAAAGGAAAAAAAGAGCGAATAGCCCTTTTGGGTCCTCAGGCATTAAAAGCTGTTGAAGCGTACCTTAATGAAAGAAAGCTTCAGAAAAGTGCTAAGATCAAAGAAAACCCCGCTATATTTCTGAACAAAAATGGCACCAGGCTAACCACACGAAGCGTTGGTAGACTTCTCGAAAAATACATCAAGCTTGCGGGAATGGATTCTCGAACCACGCCGCACACCCTAAGGCATACTTTTGCGACTCATCTATTGGATGCAGGCGCAGATATCCGCGGCGTGCAAGAACTACTTGGGCACAGCAGTCTGGGCACTACTCAGATTTACACCCATGTTACAACCACAAGATTAAAAGAAAGCTACCAAAAAGCCCATCCGCGGGCCTAATGGTTTCGAATGGAGTCGATCAATGATCATAAATTGTTTTCATAAAAACAAAGCCCTTGGAAGAATTCTTCTGCTCGCTTTGATTTTTATCACTGGGACTCCGGTGTTTGCAGGAGGTATAGAGTGGCGCACAGATTACATGCAAGCCAGGCAAGAATCTGCGCAAAAAAACCTGCCCATTCTCATCGATTTTCATACTGACAATTGCTTTTGGTGCAAGCAAATGGATCATCGAACATTCAGAGATCCAGCTCTGAATCAAGTGATGATAGAAAATTGGATTCCCTTAAGAATTAATGCAAAAAAAGAACCGGCCCTGACAGATGCCTTAAAAATTCGATCCTTTCCAACTTTGGTATTCGCTGGGCCAGATGGAAATATTCTTGGCTTTTTAGAAGGATTCATCGAAGCCCCTGCACTTGTTTCTCAACTCGAACAACACAGGGAGGACTCTATTACTCCTGATTGGATGAACCGCGACTATAAGGAAGCCACTGTTGCAATTGCATCCGATGACTATCCAAAAGCAGTTTCACTCCTGAAAAAAATCATTGAAGATGGAAAGCAAAGGCCGATTCAAAAAAGATCCATGGTCCTCCTACAAGACTTTGAAAAACAAGCTACGGAAAGAATAGCAAAAGCAAAAAAGAATCTCGAACAAGGCAACACTTCAGAATCGATCCAGTTATTCAGAGAAGTTTCTAGACAATATGAGGGAACAAACGGGGCCAAAGAAAGCACCCAAATTCTCGCAAGCCTTGCAAATCGTCAACCCAATTCAGAACCATTTTTGATTTCAAACAATCTGGCGAAAGAAGTGCTTGCTTTAATCAAGCAGGATTACAAAAGTTCAAATTTTCTTTCGTGCCTAGATCGTTATGAGTACATGACAGCAACTTTTACAGAAGCCATGGAAACCCAAGAAGCAGGCATAATCATCGCCGAAATAAAAAGCAATCCAGAATGGATGAAAACTGCATGCGAGCAGATGGGTGATAAGCTTGCAAACCTTTATTTATCGCTTGCTGATTCGTGGACAAAAAAAGGGCAACCCCAGCAGGCAATCTATTATCTTGAAAAAACCTTACAAACATTCCCGGGAACAAAGTACGCAGAATCTGCGCAAGTAAGGTTAGCGCAACTACTAGGGCCCTCGATTAGGGCGGTCGAATTGAAAAACAACAAATAGGAATTAGCTTTCGAGCAAACCCGTGGTCTTACTAAGAGCAGAAGAATGAAGATGCCCATTGGTTGCGAGCATCCCTTTGGTCTGCTTGAAACCTGGTGCTCCATACAAGACAGGGTTGCCCGAAAAGTCGGTCAATTTCCCACCTGCTTCTTCTACAAGAATATGCCCAGCACAAATATCCCAGTCATGAAAAGCTGGGTAATTGTTGGCATATAAATCGCCCTCGCCTCGCGCAACGATTGCCATCTTTAATCCAGCAGAATAGGTTTCAAGTACAATCCCTGGAGAAAAGGCCGCCGCCGCCTTACTAGTTTTCCCGGGCTTCGCGTGGCTTTGAACCAATATTGCTTTGCTTAAATCAGCACAAGTTCTAACTTTGCAAGCAACAGTTTCCTTACCTGATTGCATCAAGAAACAACCCTGCCCTTTGGCCGCATAAGTGGTTTTTCCAGTAGCGGGTTCATGCACAACACCAACCACAACTTTGCCCTGATCCATCATGGCAACCATAACTGAAAACTGATCATTCTTCATTGCAAAGCCACGGGTACCATCAATCGGGTCAACCACCCAAGTTCTGGTTGCACCCGTAGGTGATTCAGAAAGCGTGGCAGTTTTTTCTTCAGCACAAAGAGAATCTGAAGGAAACTCTTCACGCAAAACTTTAAGAATAATTTCCTGAGATTGCTTATCTGTTTCCGTGGTGAGATCTGCAGGGGCATTTTCGTAAGGCTTTAAAGTTTTATACACTTCAGAAATCAAATCACCAGCCTTATGAGCAGCCTTTAATGCAACTGCTAATTCTTTGCTATACATAAGTCTCTTTTCTAATTGCTTTTACTTTGCAACCATGATGGCTTGCACGGGATTAATAAAAGATTGGCTCTTAAGCTTGGCACTTTCGATATCAATCTTACCGTCTTGCAGCCAGATCTGATATTTAAGTTTCAAGGGTTTATCTTTAGTGATCTCAGTTACAAAATAAGAACCAAACCTACCGTAAGGGCGCTCACTAAATCGCGCTTCTTTGGGGTTTGCAGGGTTATCGAGATACAAAGCAGTGTATCGTTTATCATTAAGAACAAAGCTCATAGCATTCCAAGGAAGATTGATATGGGTTTTTAAATCGGGCCAATTCCTACTCGCACCGGGCTTATCTTCGCCATCCGGCCTAAGGTAGATTGTTTCCTTGGAAGTTTTTTCTGCGACATCATTTGATGCCCGAAAATGAAACCCAGCATGTTGCGGATCGCCATCGAGCAATACAGTGCCACCAGTAGTTCTAACAACGGATTGGAATTCAACAAGTTGCCCGCCCGGAACTTTGTAAACAATAAGTTGTCTTTCTTCGACAGCAAAGGTCTCCTTGTTTTTACCATTCCAAGCAATCTGGTCTTTTTCAGATGCAAGAACAGGACCAGATTCACGCAACAGCACTTTTTGAAATGCTTGATGAGTATCATCTTTACAATGCCAGATATCAACTTTTACATTATTGCCATAGGTAACTTTGCTGAACCCAAGAAAAATGCCACGATGGTGAGTGAACTGCCCACCTGCACCTTTAGTGACCAAAGCACCTGAATTATCAAAAAGATGATGGAAAGGCTTATAAGAAGCTTCCCTTTCCTTGCCTTCTTTTAAAACAGGATGCACGAACTGAAGCACAGGTTTACCTTCTAGGGTAACTTGGCTTAGCTCAGAGTTTTTATCCTCGAAAGAAAAACTAGGGGAAGAACTCTTGGCGTCAGATGCTAACCAAGTGCCAGCCAAAGTAGCCCCATTATCTGGAATGCTCAACGCAGGCATAACCACAACAAGGTATTGTTGATTATCCTTTGCAGTCAAATCAGCAGAGAATTTTTCGACCACTTGTCCAAGAAGGTTGGTTGTTCCTGCCCCTGACAAAAGGCAAGTTTTACTTTTAACATTGATGCCTGCGGGAATTGCAATTTGCACAGGAGTTCCTGCAGCAATTTTAGCTGGGCCTTTTAATTCGACCTGAAAATCCTGAGCAGCCAAACCCGACAACAGAACAACCATGGCATTCAATAAAGCATTCATCTGTTATTCGCCTTCTAAGTAAGAATCGTTAATTAAGTAGAAACACATCCGAAATTAAAACTAAGAGAGCCCATAAAAACGTACTGCATTATCATGAAACAACTTCTTTTGCTGTTCTTCTGATCGCGATTTAACCACCTGCTTCAAGGAATCAACCCACTCCTTATAAGTCGCAGCAAGGGTACAAACAGGCCAATCACCGCCAAACATTACTCGATCTGGGCCAAAGCTATCCATGGTGTGATTAATAAGTGGCGCTAAGTCATCCACTTTCCAGGCACCTTTCGTTGATGAAGCAATGAACCCGGAAATTTTAACAACAACATTTTTTCGCTTTGCGACCTCGACCAAGCCCTTCTTCCAAACCGAATTATCCTTGCTCTTCAAATCCGGATTTCCACAATGATCAAGAATAAAGCGAGTATC
>CAMDHK010000305.1 GCA_945897965.1 Candidatus Kuenenia stuttgartensis
AAGGATGGAGAAGGTAAAGGTAAAGAAGGCATGGGCAAGGATGGAGAAGGTAAAGGTAAAGAAGGCATGGGCAAGGATGGAGAAGGTAAAGGTAAAGGAGGCGTGGGCAAGGATGGAGAAGGTAAAGGAGGCATGGGCAAGGATGGAGAGGGTAAAGGAAACGAAGGCATGGGCAAGGATGGAGAAGGTAAAGGTAAAGAAGGCATGGGCAAGGATGGAGAGGGCAAAGGTAAAGAAGGTGAAGGTAAATCTGGAAAGCCAAATGGTGGAGATAACCCCGGTCCCGGTGGAACCGATGATCGTAAGCCCAACGATGCTGCAGGGGTGGCAAATCCTAATGCGAAAACAGAATCTGAAGCTGCAAGTGAAGAGAACAAGCGTAAAGCTGTTCAGCTCCAGTTGGATAACTACAAGAAGAGATTAAGTCCGGATGTGCTGAAGGATGCGAAAATGTCTCCTGAAGATTTGCAACGATTTTTGGATGAGAAGAAGCGCAGAATTGAAGCGGAACTTGGCGTCAAAGAAAAAGATGCTGCAGCCCAGTCTACAGGGAAGGGGCCTAGTTTGGGAGGTCGCAGATACGAGTCTAACGGCGGTGAGAAAAACGATTCGAAGGCCCCTAATTTGGCGAAACCGCCAGCACTTTATCGCGAAGCTTACAAAGAATTCACCAAGAAGTTAGCTGAACCTGAATAATTGAGGTTCAAACCCTGATTTTTATTCTAGAATTGCGAGCAATGCATGGAAAAGTCTCATGTTTTGCTCTATTCTTATAGTATGGCATTTCCTCAACGATATCTGGTCCGCTTTCATCCTAAGCATACTCCGCATGTATTTACGGACATTCTGGTTATTGGTGGCGGCATAGCTGGTTTAAGGGCAGCATTATCTGTTCCTGATGACTTGCGAGTTCTAGTTGTTACCAAAGATAAAATAGCCCAAAGCAACTCAAGTTACGCTCAAGGGGGGATCGCAGGAGTTCTTTCCCCTGAAGATCGATTTGAAAATCATGTTGAAGATACAATTGTTGCAGGCGCTGGGCTTTGCGATAGATCAATTGTTGAAACGGTAATTCGCGAAGCTCCTGGGCAAATCAATAACCTCGTTAGCATTGGGACTAAGTTTGATTTAGATGAAGGCCATATTGCATTGGGTAAAGAGGGTGGACATAGTCATCACCGTATTGTTCATGCCTTGGGAGATTCCACCGGTCATGAGGTGATGAGGGCGATTATTGATAGGGTTCGAGAAGCCAAGAATGTTGAAATTTGGGAGAAGACTTTTACCCTTGATCTTATCACGCACGAAGGCCGTTGTGTTGGGGCGTTGGTACACAGGCACCGCAGGGGTAAACTTCTTGTCTGGGCCAAGCAGATTATTCTTGCGAGTGGTGGAGTAGGGATGGTTTATCGTGAAACTACGAACCCACCGGTTGCAACGGGTGATGGCATGGCTGCCGCCTACCGGGCAGGTGCAAAGTTGCGCGACATGGAGTTCATGCAGTTTCATCCCACGGTTCTTTATGTTGCGGGTTCAAGCAGGTTTTTAATCAGTGAGGCGGTTCGAGGAGAAGGTGCTTATCTATTGGATAAGAATGGGCATCGATTTATGCCCGATGAAGATCCTAGAGGCGAGTTGGCGCCCCGCGATGTGGTTGCGCAAGCGATTGTTCGGACCATGGATAAAACCCAGCATCCAAATGTGTATCTGGATCTTTCCCACATTGATCCTGAAAAAGTAATGATGCGATTTCCTGGAATTGCCAAAGTATGCATGAACTTTGGATTGGATATCCGGACCGATCGCATTCCAGTTCGGCCTGGTGCGCATTACATGGTGGGCGGCATCGAAGTCGATGGGTTGGGGCAAACCAATATTCCTGGCCTTTGGGGTGCAGGCGAAGTAACCTCAAGCGGGCTTCATGGAGCGAACAGGTTGGCATCGAATAGCCTTTTAGAGGGATTGGTTTATGGGAAGTTATGTGCGGATGGCGCAGTAAGTGAAGCTAGAAAAATGTCGGATCGATTTGAAGTGCCCCCGATCAAGTTAAATATTAAACCCGATAACGAAGGCGAACTCGATATCACGGATGTTACTAATTCGCTTCGAAGTTTGATGGTTCGGTACATGGGAATTGTTCGGAATGAAGAGGGGTTGGCAGAGGCGGAACGCACGGTGGGATTTTGGTGCAGGTATGCGCTGCGCAGGGAATTTCAGACCCGGGAGGGTTGGGAGTTGGCGAATTTGCTTACCGTAGCCCGCCTTATGATATTCTCTGCAAGGCAACGAACTGAATCGCGAGGTACGCATTTCAGGCTGGATTATCCCAACAAAGATGATGCAAACTGGCTCAGACACCTTGTTTGCCCGCCAACTTTTGCTGAATCCAAGCTTCCTCATGGTTAGGTTTATGCAGGCAAGTCGCCCCTTCAGGCAGGCAAACTTGCTTTTCCTGTAGTGGACAGACTTATACCCTCTTGGTTTAATGTCTTATTGTTGTTTTTCGGGCCATTGTTCCCGATTCTGTTTTTCTTCTTTTGTGGGATGGCTTTACGATGACGCGCGTCTTTATTTACGACACTACTTTGCGCGATGGCAGCCAAGGCGAAGGGGTCAATTTCTCCTTACAGGATAAATTGCACATCACCAAAAAGCTTGACGAGTTGGGCGTAGACTTCATTGAAGGTGGATACCCTTTATCCAACCCCAAAGACTTTGAATACTTTAGGGAAGTGCGCAAGCTTAATCTCAAGCACGCCAAGGTTTCTGCTTTTGGAATGACTCGCAGAAAAGGTGTGCTTCCTGCCAACGATACCTGCATTAAGGCTTTGTTGGATGCTGAAACTTCGCTTATCACAATCGTTGGTAAAACCTGGGATCTTCATGTAATTGAAATCCTAGGTACCACGCTTGAAGAAAATATTGCAATGATTTCTGATTCCATCCGCTATTGCAAGGATCAGGGGCGTGAGGTCTTTTACGATGCAGAGCATTTCTTTGATGGTTTCAAAAATAACCCCGATTATGCCATCAAGACCCTACAGGCTGCTGAAGCCGCAGGCGCAACAGTTCTCATCCTTTGCGATACCAATGGTGGAACCTTGCCCGATGAAATTGCCTCGGGGGTTGCTACCGTTCGTGCTGCGTTAAAGCCTCAGACCCAAGTGGGGATTCATTGCCATAATGATTGTGAACTCGGTGTTGCCAACACTCTTGCTGCGGTTGCCAAGGGCGCAACTCAAGTTCAAGGTACGATCAACGGGATTGGCGAAAGATGTGGTAATGCTGATCTTATCAGTGTTTTGGGTAACCTTGCTCTCAAACAGAATTACAAGGTGTTGGCAGAAGGTAGTTTGAAGCATCTTACCGAGTTATCGAGGTATGTGTATGAAACTGCGAACATGAATTTTCGCAACGGGCAGCCCTTTGTGGGCGCCAGTGCTTTTGCCCACAAGGGTGGCATGCATACCCATGCTGTCGCAAAGGTCTCTCGTAGTTACGAACATATCGATCCATCGATCGTGGGGAATCAAAGGCGGATCCTTGTAAGCGAGCTTTCAGGAATATCCACCATTCTCAGCAAAACTTCGAAGTTTGACTTCACTAACGATCGTGCCATGATGACTAAGATTCTTAACCAAGTTCAAGATCTTGAGAATGCTGGTTATGAATTTGAAGCAGCGGAAGCATCGTTTGAAATACTGGTGCGTAAGGCTGCGGGAATGTATGAGCCCTTGTTTGAAAGGCTTTCTTATCGTGTGAATATTGAAATGTCTAAGGATGGGTTGCCCGCAACGGAGGCCACGGTGAAAATTCGCCATGGTGCTTCAGAAGCCCACACAGTAAGCGAAGGCGATGGCCCTGTTAACGCATTAGATGGCGCATTAAGGAAAGCCCTTCTTCCATTGTTTCCCAATCTTTCGGACCTTCATCTTGCAGATTATAAGGTGCGTGTTGTGAATGCCCGTGCTGGAACTGCTGCAAGAGTTCGAGTTATTATTGAATCGCATGACAAGCGCGATGTATGGTCTACTGTTGGTGTTAGTGAAAATATTGTGGAAGCCTCGTGGCTAGCCTTGGTAGATAGTATCGAGTACAAGTTGATCAAGGATCGCGAGCAAGCCGAAGCAAAGTAGGTGTGCAGTTCTCCTGTTACTTTTTCGAAATCTATGGTTTCAAAGGGAAAGTTTAAATGTCGAGTGAATTGCCCAAGCAGTATGAGCCCCAGCAAGCCAAGCAGGATTGTCTGAAGTTCTGGGAAGATAACAAGTTTTTTCATGCCAACCCCGATGCCAAGGGCGAGCCTTATTGCATTGTTATACCTCCGCCAAATGTTACCGGAGCCCTTCATCTGGGCCATGCTCTTAATAGTACACTGCAGGATATTCTTGCCCGTTGGCGCAGAATGCAGGGATTTAACGTTCTTTGGATGCCCGGAACTGATCACGCTGGGATCGCAACTCAAGCAGTTGTTGAACGAAGGGTCAAGGAAGAAGATGGTAAGACCAGGCACGAGCTTGGCAGAGAAAAACTCGTCAATCGAATATGGGAATGGAAAGATCAATACGAGAAACGCATTTTAGGTCAGTTGCGCGAAATCGGTGCTAGT
>CAMDHK010000306.1 GCA_945897965.1 Candidatus Kuenenia stuttgartensis
GGCAAGAACCCATGAGTAGCGGCAGATGTAATCAATTCCAAACTGCCTGAATCAAAATGCTTTTTGAACGAATGAAGAAGATTCCCTTTATGGCGATTTTCAAACCGATCAAGAATCATCTCAAATTGCGAGAGGTACATTTTTGCAAGTTTATAAAACTCTGGCTCCCAGCGGGTGCGCTCCACTTCCTTTTTTGAAAGCACGATCAGATTATTGATGTATCGAACAAAACGTTGCGAAAGTAACGGATCTTCCAGCATAGATGCAAGAGTCGGGGTTATGGACATAGTCAAGCGCCATTGAACCCCATCTCTTTCCAAGTTATCAAACACTTCAAGCAATGGAATATAAGTTTCAGCCATGGCTTCATAAAGCCAATCTTCTTCTAAAAAGTCTTCAAATTCTGGATGGCGAACAAATGGGAGATGCGCATGCAAAACCAGGGTTAAATATCCTAATGGCATTAAATCTCCAACTCTAAATGTTTAACTGCAATAAAGGCGAGCAATATAAATCCCATCCGTAAGTAAATTAAAAAGAAGAATTACCTTACATCCATTTACCATGAATCATGACCCGTGAACAACTTTGATTTCCCAAAAGAAGATTTTCCACTGGTTCAACAGGCGCATTAAGGTCGATGGGAAAGTAACAAAGGTTTGCATATTTCCCACGCGTAAGACTACCATTTTTCCTATCCGCACGCAAAAGGGCAGCACCATTAATCGTAATCATTCTTAAAATTTGATCCGGGGGTAATTGAGGAAATTTAGCTCTTACAAATCTTGCCTCACTAAGCACATTAAGATCAGGATTTGAAGAAAGGCCATCCGTACCCAAGGCTATTTCCCAACCCGCAGACAACATTTGAGGCATAGGATGTGGCGAAGAGTTGAAAAAATCATGCGTGCGTGGGCAATATACCAACTTCCTTTTCTTTTCCGAAAAATCGGTCAAGCATGTTCCATGAACCAATACACTTTGAGAGTTCCGATCCAATAATTGCAAAATATTTCTCACCGAGGGAGCCATGCCAGATTCATCATAAACATTCTTTGCTATCAACCAATCTGCAAAAGGACCTTTCCTAGTTTGAAGTAATTCGATTTCGAGCAAAGTTTCGGCAAGGTGTATCTGCAATGGTAATTCCTGCTCAATCGCAAAATTTAACAATTCAATGCGAACAGTGTAGGGCGCATGCGGGCTAACCCCGGGAGAAAGACAATCCTGAGGCTTGATACGCTCTATCCAGCTTAAAAATGCTTCGAGTGCTATTTGGGCCCGATCTCTGTTTAATCCCAATAATTCGAAATAAACCACCCCACCTAGTTTGCTTTGAGAAAGCAAATCCCATGAATGTCCTCCCGCTGAAATATCGCCTATTAAGCATACTCCTGCCTTCAGGGATTGGTCGATTCCTTCTTGAATGTGCTCTTGTATTTGCGAAGGTGTTGTTGACATACGATGGGCAATTACAGAATCGATCCACTCAAGGAAATTACTTCCATTTTTTCTTTCTTGAGGAAACCCTGTCAAGTCAAGGTGCGTGTGTGCATTCACCAACCCAGGCAAAAGTACAACCTCTCCTAGATTTTCATCAACATCAATAGTGCCGGCCTTGGAAACCCCAGTGATTTTTTCACCTTCAATGTGAACCTGCCCCCATTCCAATGGCGGCCCATCGATGGGAACAACCCAGCGGGCGGATAATGTTTTTTGTTCCCCAGAATCTTTCAAGAAAAACCCCCAGAATATTCTTGCACATGCAAAGACTGCTTTCCTTGCGTACTACTTATCTTAGTAGCTGCAAGCACTGCAACGCCATGATGTTCTTCCACGATTCCTTGGACAACATAAGGTCCGATGGAAAGATGTGCAATCGGATTGCAATTTCCCGGGAATAAAACAACATCTGCAAGCCCCGTCTCATCTTCCAAAGAAATAAATTGCATTGGCTTTCCGGATTCTGTTGTTGTTCGCCTTGAGGCAGCCACGGTACCTTCAATTGTGATTTTCTTACCAATACTTCTAGAAAAATCATCACAACTTGTGATGTGCCCGAATCCAACAGGCGTGGCATATCCAGCACTAGCACGAAGCATCGCTATCAAAGGCATTTCCAATGTAAAACCAAGAGTTTGCCATTCGTCATGGGCTTTATGCAACTTTGAAACCTGCACAGGGGCCCAACGATCGGGAATACGGGGCGCAAAAAGTTCTTGCGTACTTCGCCGTAATTCGGATTCCGCCTGAAGATAAAGCACTGGTCTGGGAAGACCAAAACAATCACAAGCACCAGACTGAACCAAAAGTGCAAGAGTTTCTGCACCAGGCTTCAAGCGGGTAATAAGTTCAACCAGACTAGTATAGGGCCCATTGCGATCCCTTTCTTCGTACAACAACAACTTCAAATTTTGCGGAAGGCCAGCAATAGCATCAAGACCAACACGAATACCGATTCCTTCAAGACCAAAATTACCACCAGAACGATTGACACAAGGCGCAAACAAAGGAATGCCGGCCCTACGAATCGCCTCAATATAAACATGCCTGGGATAAGTACCCTGATTATTATTTAATGCAGCAGTCCAAAATTCACGCGGATGATATGCTTTGAGCCAAACAGCTTTCCAAGCAATGATGCCGTAACTAACCGCATGACTTTTACAAAACGAATAGCGGTTGAACTTTGATAATTGCAACCACAAGTCTGAAAGCGCCTGCTTCGAAACACCAGACCCTTCACATAAAGTGAAAAACTCAATAGCTAAAGCCTTATACTGCTCATCAGTCTCCCACTTGGTAACCTTCTTACGAAAAGCATCCGCATCAGAAGGCGAAAGCTGCGCAAGCGCTTTTAACAACCTCAACGAATCATCCTCGTAAAGCAACATCAACTGGGTATCGCCCAATAATTTTGCAAGGGCGGGATCGATGCTTGCAGGTTTCTCAATCCCCCTGCGCCTTCGAATAAATCTTTCCTTCATGCCAATCGATGCGGCACCTGGGCGAATCAATGCCAGCGACTGTATCACATCATCCAGACTATGCGCCTGCATCTGTACCAATAAATGCCTCATGCCGGGCGATTCCATCTGGTTAACACCGAGGGTATCACCACGCAGAAGCAGTTCACCAACTTTTGGATCCTCTTCAGGCATGTCTGCATGAGGCAATATTCTTTCTCCCGCAAGACTGGAAGCTTCATCTACAGTCGCAAGTGCCCGATTTCCCAAAAGATCAATCTTCACCAGCCCGATTTTCTCGACCGCATCTTTTTCATACTGGGTTATCACCACTCCTTTGCGCGACCATTGCAAAGGCGCATATTCCTCGATCGGATTTGGCGTGATCACTATTCCACCTGGATGAATCGACAAATGGTGCGGCCTTCCCACCAACAATCGAGCATGAAAAAACATCTGCTTCCACTCCAATGGCTCCAATGGGCAACCAGAATAATGAGATGGCGCCAGTTCCACTTTTCCCCCGGCTATATAAGGCTCTAATCGCTTTTCCATCGCAGGGCCCATGGCACTGATTTGATCTTCCGAAAGCCCATGTATCTTGGCAGATTCACGCAACGCTGATCTGGGTTGAAGAAACAAATGCGAACTTATCCTTGCTGCATATTGCCTGCCCCTTTGCTCGAGCACATGATCAATCAGTGCATCACGAATTTTCCAATCGAAGTCGAGATCAATGTCAGGCAAATCAACACGCCCCATATGCAAAAAACGCTCGAACACAAGATTGTGTCGCAGGGGATCAACATCGGTAATACCAAGCAAATAACAAACCAAAGAATTACCTGCAGAGCCACGAAGGGCAGGGGTATGACCGTCCGAGCGTGCCAACCTAGTGATCTCATTCACTGTAAGAAAGTAACCATCCAGACTGCGTGCATGAATTATCTTTAACTCTTCCTCCAACCGGATTTCTGCATCTTCGTTTTTATACAATCTGCGCAGGTGCATTCCTTCAACACACAAGGCCCTTAAATGCACCACAGATTCCATACCACGCGAATCTAAAGGTTCTGGAAGAATAAGTTCATGAGGCAGAACATCGACTTCAAGATTTCCTGCAAGTATGCTGGCATTGGCAAGCGCTTCAGGAATGTCACAAAATAGCTCCTGAAATTCATTCAAGGGCAGCAAATGACTCTCTGGTCCAACATGATCATCCACCAGTCGTTGCAAAAGAGTGCACTCGCGAATGGCTCGAACCACACGATACAATTCCAGCAATCCCGGTTGGGCAAAATAACAACCATGCAAAGCGACCAGAGCTATCCCCAATCGATCAGCACACTCAAGCAATTTTCGCTGACGAGAAGAAACTGAACGCCTGCGCCCCGAACGATTAATCCCAGCCCACACTCTTGATGCATAAACAGGATGCAACAATTCCAAAAGCTCTGGAGTATCAACCAATAGATGCAAACCTTGATTGAATTGCAGCAACAGTTCGCCCAGATTGGCATCATCATTCAAGTTTAACCTGCTGAGAATACAGCACAGACTTCGATAACCCGCACGATTTTGAATAAGCGCAACAACCGATTGAGTCGGCGTTCGCAATACTGAACCCAGAATGGGCTT
>CAMDHK010000307.1 GCA_945897965.1 Candidatus Kuenenia stuttgartensis
ATCAAATGTAACGATCCTTAAGTTCTCTCTATTCTAAAGGCTCTCGCAAAGTTCACTTTCAACAACTCGACTTAGATTACTCTAATTTGTTGTTTGATCTTGCGATGCAACTTCTTACCGCTGCCTAATTGTCAAAGACCGAAAAAGCTTCCATTGGAAGCTCTGTGTCGTTTACTGTTTGACTGTCGTAACATTCATCCAGTACACATAATGATTTTTAGGGCTGTGGAGCTCTAAGACAAGGGGAGTGCAAGAAATTTTTTGCTAAGGTTCAAAAAACGCTTAAAAATCAGCTATTTCTTGCTAAATTTATTTTTCCCAGGATCTTCTTTAAATACGCCACACCGTCTAATTCTGCATTTTTGAACCTCGATTTATGCCTCCAATTGGGTTTTTCCTTCCAAGTCCCTGGTACATTCTGTGGTTCCCTGCAAAACCAAGCATCTTCTAAATTCACAAGTACTGTCCCAGCATCACTTTGTGCTAATTCAACGAAGATGCTACCTAATACCGTTTCCATTTGTTCTTCTTGCTCTAACGCAGTAATTTCCTCATTGTTTTCTGCACCAATCCCCTTTAAAACGGCTTCACGCATGATTTTTCGTGCAGTCTGTTCAAGTTGTGCTTCTTCTTCTGTTAAAAGGCCCATTTCCACCCGCTCTGTGATATCAGAGCCCAACCAATAAGAGGCGAAAGTGGGTAAATCGTGAGTATTTATACTGGCAACTGCCCCTTCAGGAGTTCCATTAAGCACCCTGCCCTCTGTTGGGTTTATTTCAAACTGCCCTACACAAAGCCGATGCCAACCATGATTTTTCATCATTGGGCGAACCGCAGGAGGTACTGTTCCTAAATCTTCCCCAATGATTGATGCCTTGTGTTTATGCGATTCCAAATTAAATACAGCATACATGGCTTCTGGATTGTAACGAACATAGGCCCCGTTCTTTGCTCCCAGCCCTTTAGGCACCCAATAAAGCCTGTGCAGACCCATTACGTGGTCCACCCTAAGCATCGAGCAATGCTTCATATGGTGTGTAAGGCAACTTCGTAAGTAAGTTAGTTTGTTATCTAAAAGTTTATCTGGCCTAAGCGGTGGGAAACCCCAGTCTTGCCCCAGAGTAAAGAAACTATCTGGGGGTGCCCCGCCTGAAGCGCCCATTGCAAAAAGTTCCCGGTGCCGAAACACATCGTAACTATCAGCATTTACGCCTAAGGGTAAATCCAAGTAAAGCCCCTTGGCACCGAATTGCAAAGCCTTTTCAGAAACATTAGTAATCTGCTCTTCAGCCCACCATTGAGAAAGGATGTGATAATACCGGACCAAAGGGTCTACATCGTTATCATTTAGGGCGCCTGCATTTAAATCCGAGGGCCAAGAATGCCAAGATGCTTTGAATTTTTCACCATTGGCACGAAAAAGCGCAAAATCTAAGACTTCAGGTCTTTTGGCAATATAAGCATCCAAGGCTGCTTTTCTAACAGGATTGGAAGTTTGCAGAAAATCTAGAACAAGTAATTCCAAGATTCGTCTTTTAAGCTTCATGACCCTTGGATAATCGACCAGATCCAGATCCCGTAAACTTTTTGCTTCGCGCTGATACTCTGGGGATTGAAACAACTTCCTAGCATCGGGCGAATATTCGAATTCTGCAATTCTTTCGACATCCAGATAAAATTCATTCCAAAACAACCTACTTGCAGGGGAATAAGGGCTAATTTCACAAGGTTCATCAAGAAAGGCAGAAAGCAAAGGAAGGGTGCCAACGACTTTTCCACCCTGCTTGGCCGTCCACTCGATGAGGTTTTCAAGGTCAGTAAAGTCGCCTGCACCTAAATTCCGATCAGATTTTGCAGCATATAAGGGCAGAAAAATGCCCCAGTTTTTTTGTTGGCGCTCGAAAGTTGCGCCATGGGCCTTCTTGGGGGCAGCCAAAAGGGCCGATTGAACGTTGCCAAAGGGGCCTTCAAGATTAAAAAGATGACATCCTAGAGGTATTTTTTGTGGGACTTCAATTTGGAGGGTAACGAACTCTTTACCAAAAACGGACTTCGTAGAAGATACAATCAGTTCAAAAGTGGAAAATTCCCAAGTTATCTGTGTACCGTTTTCAAGATTTAAACGAGCTTTGCAAACGCCTTGGAATGAATCTTTTGGAAGCATCAAAGGGATTTCTGCATACCCCTGCTCTGCTGAAAACCAGGAAACACTCACGGGTTCAAGTGGTTTGGAGGAATCTGCGAGCGACTTTGAATGCAAAAAATGTGGAGATTCATCCGGATGATTTATAGGTATATCCAACTGATTTAATATAGCGATAAATGCTTCATTAGAAGACTGAACCCACTTTCCCCCCGCATCATAATAACCTTTTTCAATTCCACAATATTCCGCAAGCTTGCATAATCCTTCATGCTGATAAGCCATAAAAAAGATCCTTTTAAATTATAAAATAAAACCCCTCACAACCATTTTGCAACATTTCAAGTACAAACCTTGGAGGTTGCTAAATGAATACTATTGCCTTGAAATGATTGAGATTCAAGGCAATAGTATTTAAAACCGAGTACTGCTTTCCATGGAAGGCCAAGATGCAAATATCGTTAAATATTATAACCCCACCTGATACCTGCCATTACTTAGCAGACAAAGAAAGCATAACCGAATGCGATCTAATAATAGAGATGTCTAGTGCAGAATACGAAAAACGATTGCTGGCGGGATGGAGACACTTCGGCAGACAAGTATTCAGGCCCAGATGCGAAAATTGCAATGAGTGTAAATCGTTAAGAATTCCAGTAAAAGATTTTAAGCCAAACCGAAGTCAGTCCCGGAATTTCAAAGCTAATCAAGGTCGCATCACCTTAGAAATCAAAGAACCATTTCTCTCCGATGAGATCATGGATCTTTATGACAGATTTCATACGGAAAGGTCATTTTCAAGGGATTGGCCCATCAAAGAAGATCGGGACGAGTTTTCTTTCGATAGTTCGTTTCTCGACAACCCCTTTCCGGTAGAGCAATGGATGTATCGTGAAAACGGGAAACTTTGCGGTGTGGGGTACGTGGATGCATTAAAATGTGGTTTATCTGCGATTTATTTTTTTCACGACCCAAACCTTTATTCGCATGGGTTGGGAATATGGAATGTAATGACCTTGATAAATGAGGCACAGAGAAGAGGGGTGCCTCATGTTTACATGGGATATTATGTTAAGGGGTGCCAGTCGCTCGAGTACAAGGCTGGGTTCAAGCCAAACGAAATACTGAGCATTAAAGGAAAATGGATCCCTTACAGCTAATTACACACGTTAAATTCAAGCTTAAAAAACAGAGGTTTTGCATGTAATTATCAAAATGCAAAACTCTCCAAATCTTCACACCGTTTGTGTATTTACAAGTAAAATATCATTTCTTTAGAAGATACTTTCCTTATTACTTGATCTCGGTCGTTGGTAACATTAGGATAATTTACAAGTTGACAAGGATGAAGGATTTATAGACTTCAAAATAATGTAGGCACTCAATCAATCTGTGTTTGGGTATATTGAGAAATTTTGACAGATCTATTTGCTTGAAAGTCGTATCTGTTTAAAATTTTTCAGGAAACAAGTGCAATAGAGGTGTTCATGTCTGGTGAAGTAATCGTAGAAACCCGCAAGCTTACAAAAGTGTACCGCGATTTTTGGGGCCGTCAGAAGCATACTGCTCTGCGTGCCTTAAACCTCGAAATCAAAAAAGGTGAAATATTCGGTTTGCTGGGGCCAAACGGCTCTGGAAAAACCACCACAATCAAGCTACTTTTGGGTTTGCTCTTTCCAACCGATGGCGAAGCGTTTGTGTTTGGCAAACCCGCAGCCGATGTTACAAAAAACGAACGCATTGGTTATCTGCCCGAAGAATCCTATCTGTACCGCTTCCTTAATGCCGAAGAGACATTGGATTTTTATGGCAGATTATTCAACATGGATGCCAAGACCAGAAACGATCGTTCAAAAGAATGGATCGAACGTGTTGGTTTGACATCCAACCGCAAACGCATCCTAAAAGAATATTCAAAAGGGATGAGGCAACGAATTGGCCTAGCTCAGGCAATGATCAACGACCCAGATCTTGTGATCTTGGATGAACCGACCTCCGGTTTGGACCCCCTAGGCGCCCGATGGATGAAAAACCTGATCGTCGAACTTCGCGATCAAGGCAAAACAGTCATCATGTGCAGCCATCGATTGGAAGATGTACAAGATATTTGCGATCGAATTGCCATTCTAAATTTAGGCGAATTGCAAGCTTATGGTAATGTAAAAGAGCTCTTGCAAGATGTTAACAGGCTTGAGCTTAGAGCGAGCGGCTTGCAAATTAATGACGCATTACGCAATGAACTTACCGAAGTTCTGACACGTCATGGTGGAAAGCTGGATTCCCTTGGGCATCCGACCACCACCCTGGAAGATTATTTCCTTCATATTGTGGAAGAGAGCAAAGCTCATCCTGGCAGAAGGTTTTTACCTTCTGATGTCAAAACAAAATAACCTCAACATTTCGCTTGGGTATAGCAAAAGGAAAAGCCGGAGCTTTTGAAACATGG
>CAMDHK010000308.1 GCA_945897965.1 Candidatus Kuenenia stuttgartensis
ATTGCTTTGGGAGTTTGCGCCCACAGTTTTCCGAAAATCGGCGTTGCATTCATGCCTGCACTCGATGAGGGCACTACCCTTGATATGCCGGTCACTGTGCCCAGGGCGAGCGTTACCCAGGTTATTGATGACCTAAAAGCTAGGGATGCTCTAGTTCGTGGTTTTCCTGAAGTTGAAAGTGTAGTTGGAAAAGCAGGAAGAGCCGATACTCCGACCGATCCTTCACCATTAGATATGGTTGAAACCTTCATTAATTTTCGGCCCAAGGAATTCTGGCCAAGGCGAGTACTTAAATACAACGATGGTATCAAGCAAGCTACAACCATACTTTCGACCTTGGAAAAAGCAGGTTTTGTATCAAAAAAAGTAACGCCAGATGACCGATCCAACATGCTGGTTGAATCAACTCAAAAAGCTCTTGAGAGATTCGATGAAGTTCAACGAGAACTTGCAACCAGAAGATTTGTTGAAATGGAAACTGCCCTTGCTGCACTCTGCGCTAAAGAGTTCACAAGTAAAGCGGTCAATCATTTTGCAAACGGAAGCGAATGGTTAGGCCCCAAAACGCCCCTTGCAGAAACAAAGATGGCCGAATTTGAAGCAAGATTGCCCACAGGTTTTGGCCTAGCAATGGCAAGGCATACTTCCATCGGAGAAATTGAAAAAGAACTCCGCTTGTTTGCCGACTTTCTTGCATCAGAAAAATTGATCAGTAACCCTGTCGCAGCGATGAAGCCATTACCAACCTTGACCGAAACTATAAACGAAAAATTAACAGGAAAAGCAATAACTCTTGCTGACCGTATCACCTCACAACTATTGAAAACACAAAACCAATTCTGGCACAATGAAGTTCAACTATTGGATCAAGAATTGTTTTATCACGGAACCTCTGCGTTTATATGGCTGGCTATTGAGGAGCTTTTCACCTATTCCAGGGATCATGGATTTCTAGAAAGTGGACCTGCAGGCGATTCTGCTAATGCACTTATCGACACGACTATTTCAGCGCGACTTGGTCACGAACCAAGAACCAAAGTGCCTAAGGAATTTGAAGACCTCGTTAAAAAATTAGAACCAGATTTTCAGCAATGGGTCTTACTCTGGAAGAGGATGGGAGGACCAAGAGGGGATCTTGTTGACGACGAAATGGGGAGGGTTTTACAAGTTCCAGGCTGGAGCAATATCTTCACCCAACCCATTATTAACCGCATAGAAATGCTTTCTTCAGGAATTCGAACGGATGTAGGGATAAAAGTATTTGGCCCAGATTTAGCTACCATCGACAAACTTTGCAAGGATGTAGAAAGATCGGTTAAGGGAGTCCGCGGGTCTCGCGATGTGGTCGCTGCACCGATTATGGGAAAAGGTTATTTAGAAATAGAAATTGACCGAGAAAAAGCTGCCCGGTTCGGGGTAAGCGTTGAAGATGCACAACTCGAAATCGAAATTGCAATCGGGGGTCGCGTTGTGACATCGACAGTTGAAAAACGGGAAAGATACCCGGTAAGGGTTCGATACTCCCGCATTGAAAGAGAAGACGAAAATGCTGTTCGCAAATTGCTTGTTGCTGGAACCCGTTCAGCAAAAATGAATCGCGATACTGAACCACTAAATAAAGTTCTTCCCGGAGGCGACATTCATAAGGCGGGAGGAGCTCATCTAGGGGGCGGACTTCGCGTAATTCCTCTTTCTGCGTTTGCTGATATCAGGGTCACTGAAGGGCCCGCCATGATTAAAAGTGAAAACGGGCAAATGATGAACGCGGTTACCTTGAATGTACGAGGGCGGGATATGGTTGGCTTTATCGAAGAAGCCAGAAGAGTGGTCGAACACAAAATAAATTTACCCGAAGGATATCATCTTGAATGGAGCGGCGAATTCGAACACCAATTACGGGCTGCAAAAACACTATTAATTGCTTTTCCTGCTGTAATCTTACTAATATTCCTCATCCTCTACTTCACTTACAAAGATATTGCAGATGCTTCACTAATCATGCTCACACTGCCCGAAGCCCTAGCAGGTGGCGCATTCTTCCTCTTCTTCTTCCCTAAAATTCAAAACGGATGGGACGCTCCACCTTTTGATTTCAGCGTTGCTGTATGGGTTGGATTTATTGCATGCTTTGGCATGGCTGCAGAAACCGGAATCATCATGATGGTGTATCTGCGCGAGGCGATAGAAAAGCGAGGCGGACTTGAAAACATCAAATCTATTGATGAACTTCGGGAAGCTGTACTCGAAGGTGCAGTTCATAGGCTTCGTCCTAAATTACTAACCGAAGGCGTTGCAATCCTTGCGATTTTTCCCATGGTATTTTCGCAAGGTGTAGGCTCTGAAATCTTAGCACCCATGGCATTACCCGTTCTGGGTGGCCTGCTAATTTCAGATGAAGTCGTGGATTTGTTTTTGCCGGTTAGGTTCTTCTGGATTCGAAAAGCAAGATGGCTAAAGATGCAGGAACAAAAAGCAAAAAATCTTATTTGATCGTTTTTGCAACTTCTGCGGTTGGTACATTTGCGGTAACTCGATCGAGAGTTGCTTTTCTACGGAATGCTTCTGCTTGTGCTTGATAAAACCGATCTCGAGCAAGGTACATTTCTTTTTGAGCTTCAACCAAAGTTAAAAATGGAATTTTCCCAGAGATGTAAGAAGTCTGTGCCTCACGTACATTTGTCTCTGTAGCAGGGAGAGTTGTTTTTTTAAACAACTCCATGATTTGGGTGCTTTCTTTTAATTGTTCAAAAGCTTCCTGCACTTGAAAATTAATTTGATCCTCAAGTTTTTTACGCTCAGCTTTTCGCTGCGCCAACTTCGATTGGGCCTCTGCCAATGCTGCATATCTTTTACTTCGTTGCGAAGGAAGATTCATCCTTAAACCAAGCTGATATTGCATCTGCTTATCCATGCCCTGCCAAAAACTATCGTAAGCAGCAAGGGCCTCGTAATCAGGTGAAAACTCTTTTCTTGCAAGCTGAACTGCAGTATCATCCGCCCGAATTTTATCTTCCAAGGAACGCAAATCCGGCCGATTAGCCCTGGCCTCTTCACGCAACTGTTCACCATTTCGTTTTTCAATTTCCAACGGAATCTCTCGCAAAGAAGGTGGCAAACTTAAATCAGGCTCCAAATGCAGCAGGGTATTGATCCTTGCCTGAGCCACCTTGCGCATTCGATTAAGCGTGATAGATCGCTCCTTTTGCAAACTGATTTCGACATCGGCTTGAAGCACATCTTGCTGAGGCACCTGCCCATTACGATACCGCGTTTCAGCATTTTGCTTGAATTCAGCCAATAACCTCAAGGCACCTTCGTTTACTTCGATTGCCCTATCCACCAAATGAAAATCAAAGAAAGCGTTCTTAGCATCTTCAGTCAATTGAAGCCTTACATCTTCAATATCTTTTTCTGTTGCACTAGCTTCAGCTTGGGCCTTATCGCCTCGAAGTTTAAGTTTTCCGCGGCCGGGTAATTTCTGCGCGAACTCCACTCGCAATGCAAAATTAACTTGATTCGAGCCTATGGTCCCAGGCGCAAACCATCCCCCTACATTTGGGTCATCCAAAGATATCGCTTGGGGATACTTGGACCATGCAGCTTCCGATGCCGCAATCATTGCAGTTAATGTCGGATTTCGATCTAAAACTTCCCGTACCAAATCTTCTGCGGTCAGGTTTTTTAAAGTAGAAAACGCTGGGACTTTTCCGGGCCCTTCATCAATCTGATTTTCGATTTTGCTTTCAGTTAGTTCTTTTGGAGTGGTGTTTTTAACAACTGTGGAAAGCTCATTTCTTTCAACCGGAACAACAATGGGGGCCAAATTATTATCTACTTGCGGGAAAAGTACGCACCCAGGCAACCCTAAAATTGCAGCAAGGTACAAACTTTTTATTGCATGAGTTCGAATCTTCATTACGCTGCGTACCCTAAAACGGAATTCCGGAATGCCTCTACAATCTTTAATAAAATCGGCGTAATTTGATTACAGACTTAAGTTGAAATGCGGATTATCCCAATTTTAACGGCAACATATATAACGCACCATTCAAAATGGGTCGTTTGCGACCCTTAGGAGCCAATCTAGCTGATTGCGAATCGGAAATAAGTAGGACTTAGAGGTACTATTTTAATCAGGCAAACTTCCAATGATAAAAGGACTGAATTACTTTCTGTGACTCATCAATAACTAATTGGTCACGCCAGTGGGTATATTTGGTACCCAAGATTAGGGCGCCATCGCCTGGGTTGATATCAATTGCATGCACCTTACCATTTTCATCTTCAACACAAAGAGGCCATTGTTTGTTAATATCAGAAAAAGTGCAAACGCTGAGGGTGATATCAAGGCCCGGCCTATCCTTATGCTTTTTTAGATCAGAGCCATTAAAGTAAATACGGGTGTAAGAGTTTTCGGGGATGATATTTTCCCATCCAGTTTTTTGCTTGATCAAAGGAGTAAGGGCAAGAAGCACCTTTTCATATTCTGGGATCCGTGCCAAACCAAAGGAGTTCCCATAATGCGGATCATTACCCTCAAAATTTAATGCTTGTTT
>CAMDHK010000309.1 GCA_945897965.1 Candidatus Kuenenia stuttgartensis
GCCTTCTTTTTTGTTATCCCAGGTAGCGCCTGTGAAAGCGCGTTCGGTTCCTTTTTTGCGTGCGACTTTAAATTGCTCTGGGGTTAGCAGGGTCATCCACTCAGCATCTGTTTTTTTAATTTTATCGGTCATGGGTTCTCCCTTTTGAATATTTGCAATCGACATGTCTCGCTTGCAACCAGTACAAGCAAGGGCCAGCACAATGATAACACCAAAGCACTTCATAAAATAATTGTAGTCTTCCTTTAGTGATGCAAACAAATGGGGCTATCCTTGTTTGGATCGCAACATCCATTCATCGAGAAGTTTGCCAATGCCTTGATAGGTAAAATCGATGTTTGCGATCTCATTTCCAATTTCGACAGCTTTGGTGAAATCGTTTTCTGAGGCATAGCTAAGTGCCAGACTGAAAAGGATTTCTTTACGGGAGGCATCCTCGGTTTCAGGAAGGGCCTTCAATGCATCTTCGAGATTTCTGCGGGCGAGTGTGGCATTTCCCTTGATAGAAAAACACTTGCCCAAAGAGATAAGCGCTTTCCAAGAAAGTCGGGGGTCTTTCCGCGATTGTTGGAGCTCAGAAATTGCTGCATCGATTTCGCCTAGTTCGACAAGCATTTGTCCTAGTTCGAGTTTGGAAGCCATATTGCTAGGATCAGCTTCGACACGAAGTCTTAGAAGTTCGGAGTCACGTCTGCGTTGTTCTGTTTTGAGGCAATCTTCAGCAATTTTAGCAAAGGCCCAAGTTTTATCTACTGAGAGGATATGTTTGAGCTCATCGATTCGTTTGCCAAGAATAATTTTTTCGAGGTGTGCAACTTCTAGCAGGAGTTTTTTATCGCCCTCGGATTGCACGATGCCGATGCGCAAAATATGTTCCGCTTCTTCGAGGCGGTTGGCTTTTTTCAGGAGGTTGGTAAGCTCGATATAGTAGGGTGCCCAGTGGGGTTTTTCCTGAAGAAGGGTTCTGATTCTTTGCTCTTCTGCAAGGGCGCTGACTTCCTTGGGTGCCGAGGTTATAACAACATCCTTGTTGTCGGTCATGCGTTTCATGGTTTCAGAAGCACCAAGTTCCTTGGCTCGATCTTTTGCTTCTTGATCAGAAGGATTGAGTCGGAGGATTTTTTCCCAGAGGATGCGGGCAGAGCGAAAATCCTGTTGTCTTTCAAGAAACTCAGCAAGGTCTTGGAGTATTTCTAAATCATTGGGCGAGATTTTTAAAGCGGATTGGAAGAGCCAGCTTGCGGTATCTGTAAAACCAAGGCCATCTGCAGCCCGGCCCATCACACGCATTGCAGCACTATCCCATGGGTTATCGCTAAGGCCTTCTTCGCCTGCTTCCAAGGCTTTTGCAAATTGTGAGGATTTTAGCCAACCTTGCACTCTGGATTTTGTGGATCTACCCAAGCCGAAACCACCTGGTGGCTTGTTGTCGAGTTTTTTCATCTGGGCATCGCGGAGTTTTTTTCTGCAGGCAAGATTGCCTGGGTCGCGTTCGCAGCAATCGATGTAGAGTTGGATGCCAGCCTCGAAGTCGCCATGAAGTATTCGATTTGCAGCGGTGGCAGCCATTTGGGCGATGGTTTCTTTCAAGCCAAAAGTTGAATCTTCTTTATCCTCGGTTGGAGATTCGGGTTGGGCATCAAAGCGAACTTCGGCCCATCCAAAGGAACCTTTATCTGCTTCTTCTTTGATTTTATTGATGGAATCTTCGAGGCTTGGGATCCATGCCATGGGTTTCGCAAGAGAATCTTGGATTTCTAAAATAAGGCCACGAAGAAAAGGCTCTTTCTGTCCGAGAAGTTCTTTGAAGATTTGCGAATCGTTAGGGAATTCGAGGTCTCGTTTAGAGAAGAGCAACCCATGTTCAGGGGCTTTTTCTTTTAGGAATTTAGTCCCCATAATCCTTATAGCGGTGAGGGAAGTATAGAGAAGTAACAATGGGAATCGATCTGCGAGGGGGCCGTAGATGCCTTCCTTAACCCTGCCCGGGTGTTGATAATCGTGGTTGGATATTTCGAGGATATTTCTGTGAGCGAGGCTAGGCACCCAAATGTTATCGTAATCAAGGAGAATCAAAACGCCTCGTTCATCCGAGGCATTGCTGCCCAGCATGATGTGGTCGGGTTCGATGCAGCAGTGAGCGAGCCCAGCACGGTACATTTTTTTGTCGATGCGTAGGATTAGTCGAGCCAGTTTGTCAAGGATTCTAGGAACCCCAGCAGCTCGATTTATGAACTCTCTAAAAGGCACGCCTTCGATCCAATCCATAAGAAGAACCGGATTGGTTTCGCCATGGATTGTGGTGCCTTGGGGAATAAACTTGCAAGGAACAATAAAGGAGAGATCGTTGTTTTTTTTGATATCTGTAAGATGTTGATAGCGCAGTTCTAGGACTGGATCATTCCAGTGATAGCATTTGAGGGCCATTTTTTTATGGGAGGATTTATCTCGCATCTGATAAATGCGAGAGCTTTTGCCTTCGCAAACAATGAGCTTACCATTGGAGTCTAAGCAAGGCTCCAACGTATGAAGATCTTCAGACTGAAAGCAAGAAGCGCCCTTCTTAAGAGCACTTTCCAGTTCTTTGTAAAAGCTGCTACTAATGCTCAATCCCTTAAAAATACTCGACTCTAGCAATATAGTTTAAGTATAAGCTCAAATAAATAAAGAATCAATGATTCTGTTCTTTATTGATTTTACCTAAAGGGTTTAACTTGTTGGATTTAACGCTTGGGAGGCGAAAACAGTGGGGTTAGTAATCGGATAAGACTTCGCCATCATTCCGGCTTGCAAGCCTGCGGAAAGTTTCTTCGGAAATATTTACAGCAACGCTTCGAACGCCCCCATCACAAAAAGCGAACTGAATAATACCAAAATGGTAGCTACCAAAGCGCCAATCGGTGTCGTCTATGGTGCTAGCGATTCTGTGTTGAGGGCTGGCAACTCTGGAAATAGACAAGTGGATATCGCCATTGTAGATGGAAGAATCCCAGGTTCCTGTGCCCCATTTGGAAACGGGGACATGCTTTTCGCCAGCTAAAAGGGTGTTGGAAAGGCCATCGCGAATCATGTTGAAGTTATAGCCTCTGCCACTTGCAGAGGGGAAAGCGCCATCGTTATTAAAGAAGGTAGCAGCGCCCACGCTAGCGGCTTTGGATTCGGTTCCCATGTTGACTGCGAAATCGCTAAGGGCCCCTGGCACATGCTGGCCCTTGGAGATAGTATCGACATCACCAGCTATGCTAACACCAGCGGCTGCGGGAGTTCTCCTTTCAGGGCAGAACATCACCTTGACCCCAGTTTCGCGTGCAATCTGGCTTTGTTGGTAGTAGGTTTTGGAAGTGTCCCACTTGCGATAGAGGTTTTCTTGTTCGAGGTTTGGAAGGATCAGTACGGCCCAACTTGCGCCTTGGTTGCTGACTCTGGTTGCGGGCAAGGTATCGAAGGTGCTGTGATAAAGCCACATGGATAAGCCGACTTGTTTCAGGCTATTGGCACAGGATATGCGATTAACTGCACCTCGGGCTTTCTGAACTGCTGGCAACATAAGCCCCACTAAAACAGAAATAATGCTCATAACCACTAAAAGTTCAATCAGGGTAAAAGCTGATTTTTGAGTATGGTATTTAGTCTTGATCAACATTGCGAGTATTTCCTAACAGAAAGGTACACAGTATTATACCACGCAAAATTAAGGGGTGATCATTTTGAATGGTATTATCATAATAACTTTGCCTTCTTGTTGCTGCCCATCCTTATCCAGAGTGGGTTCTTCCCCAAAAGCCTTTGCAGGAAGCATAAGCCTTAATTCTTCAAACTTGGTCTTTGGTGCATCGAAGATTAAGGTTTCTTCGATCATTTTGCCTGCAAATACCGTTTTAATTGGTGGTGCCAATTGGATGGAACCTGGATTAGCAGGCGGGTTCCAAACGGATAATTCAGAACCATCAGCTTCGTAAAGCTTTACGCCATTGCCATAAGATTGCCAGTTGGAAAAGTCGAAGGGTTTTTCGTAACCTGCATTGAAAACTCTTAATAGCACAGTGATTTTTAGATCTTTGGTAAACTTCTTGACCTTGCTTTGGGTGTACTCGATTTTGCGATATCGGACTTCGCCAACCACTGCCCGGATGTCGTTTCGTTGAATACCGTACTGGGATGAATTAACTGGTTGATCAGGTTTTTCAGGTAGGAAGGGTCGTTCCCCCGGCGCAACCAATACGAATTTATCCGTGATTGAAATAGCTTTGGGCATATTTCTGTATTCACGAAACCAATCTGGGGAATTGACGATGATTAGGATGGTGGGAAGGCTGATGAGTAATGCGATTGCAGGGAAGGTGAAACGCTTTACGATGCTGCCTTCCTGAATTGCTGAGTAAATTGCCAAGCCTATGCCAGCAATGCCTAAGGGGATTACCAGATAATCGATCACTGGGAAAGAAGCAGCAAGCAAGGAGGTGCAACTTAAAAAGACCGCAACCAGCCCGAGGAAATTATCGAGTGCGGTGCCTTCGCCAGAAAACCAATCGCGTTTGCGTTC
>CAMDHK010000310.1 GCA_945897965.1 Candidatus Kuenenia stuttgartensis
AGCAAAACCATATCGCCAGGTTTTTTCGAATCAACAGCGAAGAAAAAGACATCTGATTCTCTTAACAAATCGGACTTCCCATCAAACTCAATTAAAATATCGCCTTTTAAAACCCCAGCTTTATGGGCAGTGGCATGGGGACCAAATTGACCCACATGTTTAACTCGTAATGCCATAGCATCCAATTTTAATCCCTCGGCTTTCATTTCTTCAGCACTCATGCTTTCCAACAAAATCCCACCAAGAACCATTCTTCTCAGCATCCAGGATGAAGAACGCCAGGATATATCGTCCAGCCTTCTCCAAGCTTCAGGCAAAAACAACTCCAAGTTTATATTTTGATTATTTCGTAGAACTTCGACAGGAATTTTCCCACCAGAGGCCGGTATGGTATTCAGCACCCATTGAATATCAGCAATTGAAATAATGGATTGACCATTCACTTTATGAACAACATCATCTTTTTTAAAACCTGAATTATCACCTAACGATTTGGCTTTAACTTCAACCAAAGTTGCCAATGAATCGGGATTAAAGACTAAGCCAATTGATTTTGGATGTGGATAAGAAAAAAGGACTTCCTCAGAAATCTTTGATTTAATTAGACGAAGATTTTGTTTTATCGCCTCACCTACTTGATGACAATGAATGCAGCTTTGCACTACTTTTCCTTCGTAATCTAATTTAGAAGTATACTTTGTTTTTAAAGATGGAAACAACTCAGGCGATGCGAAATCGGGCTTCGGCCCTTTCTTATTCACCAAAGATGGTTTATTTTTTGGATAATTTTCATGCAATTGCAACACCTCTTGCATTGCTTTTCCCAAACCAACGAGCGAAACATCACCCGACCAGTTGGTTCGATGCGATCGCGTTCCGTACCTACCATAAATGGTACCATCTGCATTCAAAAACATAATTGCAAAGGATTGATCGTAATCAAATTGAAAGAGAGAGAGATCCAAACCATTGGTGCCAACAATCCGAACTCGAACAAACTTTTCCAAAAGCGATTTTATAACAGTATCTTTTTCCATGAGTTCATCGTCTAACTTGACACATTCTTCGCAAGGTAGACAACGAAGAACAACCATCATTGGCTTTTTGTTATTTTTGGCGTCTTCTACGCCCTTGGTGAAATTGTTGTAATGCCAGAAACCACTAGCTTCATTTTTGGTTTTGTCATCTTTAACTTTTTGCTCCCTTGTCTGGCCTAACGATATAGAACCAAACACCAAAGCAGACATAAGACTGCATAACATTAACTTCTTCATGGCACCATATCCTTGGATTTAAATGTGCTACTTACACAAGCTTCAATTTCTTTTGTACTTTTGATGTAATCCAAAGAACTAACAAACCATACCTGTGTCAAATTTTGGTTAAGATCTGATTAGCTCTGCAATGGCTTCGCCTGACCTGATAATCGGGGTGGGTCTACCACTGAAATCTTTCAAAGTGATATTCTTGTAATCAATACCAAGATGTTGATAAATCGTTGCAAGAAAATCTTCGGGAGAGACCTTGCGCGAAATAGGATCTTCCCCTTTTTTATCGGTGGCACCGATGATTTGCCCGGTTTGAATGCCGCCACCTGCAAAAAGAAAAGAGCCAGCTCGCGGCCAGTGATCTCTACCTGGTTGGACGACCCCTGCTGCAGCGCTTGCGACCCCGCCCCCACTACTTGCAACATTTGAAATACGGGGAGTTCTGCCAAATTCGCCACCAACAGCAACCAAAACGCGCTTATCCAATCCTCGTGCATAAACATCTTCAATAAGGGCGGTCACAGCTTGATCAAAGAATGGCGCACGGTATTTTAACGCATCAAAGACATGATGATTAACTGCATGATCATCCCAGTTGGCAACCCGACCACAAAGCGGGCCATCAAATTCAGTTGTTACAATATCAACACCTGATTCCACCAAACGCCTAGCCATCAGGCACTGCTGCCCCCAGGAATTCATACCATAGCGTTCCCGAACTTTCGCAGATTCAAGCGAAAGATTAAACGCTGTTTGGGCTTTGGAACTTAGGAACATATCCAGCGCTTGTCGTTCAAATTGATCCATAGCCAAGGAATTACTTGAGTCGTCAATGGATTTTAAAATCTGAGAAAGCGACTTTCGTAGGCCAATTCTTTCAGCAAGCCTATCCCGCTGCGCATCATCCTTAAGCCCAATATTAGGAATTGAAAACTTAGGGTTGTTTGGATCACCTAAAATTTTAAAAGCATCATATCCACCACCAAGATAAGTGGAACCAGCTATGGTAAAGCTGTCGTAACGATCTACAGGATTTACTGCAACATAATTAGGGATGCCTTTAGCGTCACCTGATCGCAAGTAATTGACAATCGACATCCAATCAGGGTACTTTGGTCCGGGTTTATCTTGAGCATCTGGATCACCAGAAAGCATTTGCAAGGAACCCGCAGGATGCCCGCCCCCAGAATGAGCAATTGAACGCAGAAGGGTGTATTTATCCGCTATGCTTGCAAGTCCTGGAAGCAATTCGGTTAATTGGATTCCAGGTACTTTGGTATTAATTTGCTTAAATGGACCACGGTACTCTGCTGGCGCATCGGGCTTCGGGTCAAAGGTATCTAAATGACTGCACCCGCCCCGTAGCCAAACAAGAATAATCGCAGTTTTTTCTGAATGTTTATCAGTTGCGCCTTGGCTTCGCAAGTTAAACAGCCCGGGCATACTAAGGCTTGTGAACCCTCCCAAACCCAAGCGCAGCAATTCACGCCTGCCAATTTTATTAGCACTCGATACAGGGCCTTTGCAAGAAATAAAGGGTTTGTTCATATTGAATTCCAAACTGCATCAAACGATCACCACGACACATAAATGCGATCTAATAGCTTTATTCTAACCAATCTAATTAACTAATTCATAGCAATATCTAACAATTCGGGTATCAACTTAAGATCCCTTATCACTTTTTGCGATTTAAACAGAATATGATTGACCCAATGTCAGATGAAGATTACGAATGATTCAACTTAGATAGATCCAAGAAAGGAAATATAGCTATGCGATTTTTACCCTGCCTTATTGTGTTCACTACTACCCTTGGTTTTGCAATTTCCCAAGAAAACCTTAAGATTATACCTCTGTTTGATGGAAAAACCCTCCAAGGGTGGGATGGGAATGAAAAAGTTTGGCGGGTTAAAGACGGGGTTATAGTTGGGGGATCATTCGAGAACAATCCTAAAAACGAATTCCTCACCTACAAAACAAGTTTTAAAAACTTCATTCTGGAACTTGATTACAAACTTGTTTGCAAAGATGGCGATCCCAATGCGGGGATTCAATTCAGAAGCAAACGTATTGAAAACCCACCCAATGAAATGTTTGGTTTCCAAGCTGACATTGGCAGTTACAAAAAAGGCAATCTTATTTCAGGTAGCCTTTACGATGAATCCCGCAGAAAAAAGTTCCTAGTCCAATCTGACCCCAAGCTTGTCAAAGAAATCGAAAAGCTTGAAGATTGGAACACTTACAAAATCCACGCCAATGGCAACAAAATCGAGTTGTATCTTAATGAAAAAAAAACATGTGATTACACAGAAACCGACAAGACCATTGAAACTTCTGGTTTCATCGGCCTTCAAATCCATGGTAACTCCAAGGCTGAAGTGTATTACCGAAACATTAAAATCCAAGAATTACCTTAGCACTTCTTTAAACCATGCCACAAAACCTAGAGAACAAATCTGGACTTTATAAAACGAATACTCTAGGTTTTGGCATTGCTGGCATAATTTTATTCTGCATGGCTTACTCTCAAGCGCCACTCTATTACTCAAATCAAAACCAATACTTCCTGCATGGCTTCACGAAAGCAAAATTAGGTTATCTTGAAAAAGACTGGTTGGGAAACACTACCGATCCAACCCCTCTATTCAGCGGGCTCATCTGCTTAAGCATAACCTGGCTTAACGAGAACATTTTTTACTTGTACTACGCAATGCTGCAAGGAGTTTTCCTTTCTTGCGCTTGGATTATTTTTCACCGAAAAGCCAAAGCAATTAGCTTTGATGTCGGTCATTACGCATTATTCAGTGTAATATTTATCCTAATTAATTCGGCAGCATTACGATGGCTATCATATCGCCTATTCGGGCATGATTACCCATGGTTTTTGCAATCGGGGGTTGCAGGCCAGTACATTTTAGGTGCAATGTTTCAGCCTTCAAACTTCGGGGTCTTCCTGTTACTTGGCTTGTCCCTTTTTTTGTGTAAGAACCATATATTTGCAACGGTGTTTACATGCCTTGCAGGGATTCTTCACACCACTTATTTATTAAGCGGGGCCTTCATCATTCTTGGTTTCCAGCTATATCTGATTCTGGATGGCAAGGTAAAAAAAGCCCTTGCAATTGGACTCTTAGCCCTAATATTGGTCGCCCCGTCAGTCATTTACGCAGCAAGCAACTTCCAACCATCAACATCGGAAGGTTTTAAAGAAGCACAAGAATTTCTAGTAAAATTCAGACTTCCCCACCATTGTTTGCCAGGGCTATGGCT
>CAMDHK010000311.1 GCA_945897965.1 Candidatus Kuenenia stuttgartensis
CCTTTGGTAAGATGTTCTTCCATCCTGCCAAGGGTTTCGTAAGCGTTCTTGTCATCGCCAAACGCTTTGGTTTTTTCAGAGAAAGGAACATCTTTGCCCAACCTGACTGAGAGGTTCGCAAGATGGCAACAAGCGCTAGAGTAGTGCCCTTCAAGAATTTCTGCATCAAGCAATTCGTTTTTACGGGAACGAACAGCCGAGATGAAATTTCCGAAGATGCCACCACCAATACCCCGCTTGGGAGCATCGATGGAAACAAGAGGTTCGCCCTTGTCAGAGCCTTTTTTGAAGAACTTGCCCCCTGCAATAGTACCATTTTCGAAGTGAAGGATATTGCCTACTTTTTCGCCCATGAGAGAATCAGTCTTCAATCCACGAACTTCAAAAACGAGCATGGTCTGACCAAAGTCAAGGAAGCTGATCTGGGTGTTGGGAGTTTCGCCTTGATCCGTATAACCAAATCTCCCCCCGAGAGAAATAACAGATTTGGGAAGTGTGGCGTTGGGAATAAGCCAGCGGGCAATATCCATTTGGTGAACGCCCTGATTGCCTATATCACCATTACCGAAATCCCAGAACCAATGCCAGTTATAATGAACAAAGTTTGAGTTGAAAGGTCGTGAGGAAGCGGGCCCGAGCCAAAGGTTGTAATCAATTTCCGTAGGGGCACTGGAGTTATCCTTAATACCAATGGTGCCTCGGGGTTTGTAGCAAAGAGCCCGTGAGACAAGCAATTTTCCATAAGTTCCAGCTTTGACAATCTCAGCAAGTTTGGCCCAACTATCACTGGATCTGCTTTGGGTACCATGTTGAACCATACGCTTGTTTTTGCGTGCGGTTTCAACAGCGATGCGTCCTTCATGAACATTATGGCTCATGGGTTTTTCGACATAAACATCCTTGCCCGCCTGACACGCCCAAATGGTCATGAGGCTATGCCAGTGGTTGGGGGTTGCGATGGAAACAGCGTCCACATTTTTATCAGCAAGTGCTTCGCGGATATCTTGAACAGTTTTAGGCGCCTTGCCTGTTTTGCCTTCAACATCCTTGACTCGCTTGGAAAAAGTCCGCTTATCGGGATCAACCAGGTAAGCGATCTCGACCCCTTTTTGCGAAACATACCCACCAACATGGGCAGAGCCTCTGCCATTCAATCCTGCAATCGCAACACGGACAGTATCATTTGCGCCCAGCACCTTGCCCGAAGATTTTGTACCCGCAATGGTAATGGTCGCTGCGACTGCAAGTGCAGCTTTGCCAAACTGTCTGCGATCTAATCTGGTCATGTTCATCTCCCCAAAATAATAGTTATCATCAACAATCAGCCGAATTATTCAAACTTCCAGGCATCGTTGAAGAAGCCTGCGGTTTTAATTTTGCCCGGAAAGCGTGCATTAGGCGCAATGTTTAAATCGATCACCGCATAATCAGGCAACTTTGCAATCTGCCTTGCGTTGTTCAAATAATCATAATCCCTGAAAGTAAACCCGCTGTTAAGCACGACATACTTGCTTGGGTTTTCAGGATTAGGATGAATCATGATAAGTGCATGATCAGCAGAATTGAACTTTTCCTTGTTCACCACTAATTCAGAATCCCACTTTACAGGAAGCTTGGAAGCGATCTTTGCGATAAGTTTGTTGCTATTAGCATCACCCCAAAGGATCAGATGATTTTTCTTGATATCTTCCTCGGTAACGTCGGTATCGTTTTTAACACGGGCCTCGCCTCGGAATTGCTTGCGCCAATGATCCAAAGAGCGATCCATCTCAGCTTTCACCCAAGCCTGCACTTTAGGGTTTTTGGATTGACCGGTAGGGCGAACCACTAAAAAGCTATCCATGAAGGCATCATCAATGGGCCCGGATAAACCATGCACTTTCCGCTCGCCCGGCGCAGTGGGCGCGGTCACCAATTTCCAGCTATTGTTTTCTTTACGAAAATGAGCAGCCCAAGAACGATCAGATTGTGGTGCATTGCAAGTAATTTCAACACCATCAAGAATGACCTTGGTTTTTTGGGTAACATCCAGTGGGCATAATCCACTAGGCATATTTAGGGTAAGACCTTCCACATTCGTCGTGCTGACTTTGATGGTTTTAGTATCAACTATTTCCGCATCGACCAATGCTTTTTCCCAATGCTGTTTAAGAAGATCAACCTGCACCCAAAGCATCTGGTTATAACGCAAGGTGTAGGTGGAGAAACGAATTCGCTTGGGAATTGCGGTGCGGCCTTTTTCAACAATGGCATCGATACGATCGCTGACTTCTTTTTTAGCAGCAGGATGATAACTATGCCCGGTTTTTGGCCCGATAATATGACGAAGCTCAATGCCTTCTTTTTTCAAATAGGTTTCCATGATATCAGCAGCTTGCTTTTGATTATCAATCTCGCCGCTATAAGCAACGACAGGAAGGTTAGCGAGGTTGATGGCCCAATCGGTGCAATCATACCAATGAAGCAACTTCTTTTCCCAAGCATTGGGGGTGATGATTTCTTTCTGAAATACTCTGAGGAAATCAGGGGTTTCAGAAAAGCCAGCACCCGGAGCTGCAGCTACCCATCTTCCAGGATAATGCACTGCGAACTGCCAGCATGCAGCTCCGCCCATCGAGAACCCGCGAATCACAACCCGGTTGCGATCAATCGAATAATTATTTTCAACATGATTCATTGCTTCGATGCCATCTATTTCGCCCGCGAACTTATTTGCGCAGCAATATCTGCCATACAGTTGCAGCACCATGCCGCCGGCTGGAACGAATTGGCCCGCACTACGCATTGCGCCTTCAAGAAAGTTCAACTCAGAAAGTTTTTCCCCTCTGCCATGGCACCAGAGATCAAGCCTGCGTTTGCGATCAGTCATACCGGTGTAATCAGCAGGGATAGCGATGCCATAGGGTTGAACAGAATCATCAATTTTGGAACGGTAGCCACGAACAACCAAACCTGTAGCAGTAGTCCAAGGCGCTTTACCTTCGGTAAGAGACTTGGCACGATCCATGCCCAATTGCAGGTGCTTCTTGGCGATTGGGAATTCCTTGGCATCATAAAATTCATTATGGGCAAGAGCATAGCGAACGCTGTTATGAAAGATTTCGACATCTGGAAGAAGCTCTGCTTGGGGTTTTCCAGCGAGTGATTTTTTGAGTGTAGCAATTTGTTTGCCCAGATCATCAACACCTTTTTGCAAATCAGCACGAACCTCTGCAGGCACCATGACTCCCTCGGGAGGAACGGGTCGCACTTTTTCAGCGATGTTATCCTGTGGGCCATCCGCTAGGACAAAAAGTACAGATACGAAAAAAAGTGAAGCAGCAAGGATTCTCATGGTAGCACTCTCTAAGGTGTGAAAGAACCCACCCTGCTTTCACAAGGTGGTGAAATCACAGGGTGGGAAAAAGAATCAACAAAAAATCAGATAATACTAAAGCGAATAACCCTTGCGATATTCAAAATGCAAGTGTTGATCAGCAGAAGAATCATTGGTGAACTTAAACGCTGGTCCATTCCATTCAAGCTTCTTACCTGCCATCTTCATGCCAACATTACCAAGCAAAATAGCTTCGGTAAGCATTCCAGCATAGTTGAAGTTGGACATTGCAATGGAAGGATCATTCTTGCGAATAGCTTCAACCCATTCAGACTTCATGCCGCCATCGCCCTTGCCATTGCGGGGAAGAACCTGATCAACCTTGGGTTTTTCCATGGTCGAACCATCAAGGTTATAAATTCTGAAGGAAGCACCATAATCATTAGGGGAGTAAATGATACCCTTATCGCCAACGAGGATGGAACCGGAATTAACAAGCTTTTCTTGCTTGCCATCTTTATCCTTAGCAAGAACTTTAGCCTGAAGTTCCTTAGGAGGATGAACAAGAACGCCATCAATTTTGCCTTCGTACCAGTTAAGGGTGACGGGCGCCATGGTATCGCGCGCTGGGAATTGCAAAGCAACCGTTGCCCAACCTGGATAGGTTTCGACATTGGTCTTTTCGCAATTGGTAAGAACAGAAGTCGGGTGGCCAAGTTTCAGAGCCATGAACGCCATGTTGGCAGTATGGCAAGCCATATCACCAAGGGCGCCGGTGCCGAAATCCCACCAGCCACGCCAAGCAAAAGGATGATAACCAGGAGCATAAGGGCGCATGGGGGATGGCCCGATGAATTCATCCCAATGAACATGCTTAGGGCATTCATGGGTACCGGTTGGTCGGGTGGTAACTTTTGGAGCTTGGGGCCAAATAGGCCTGTTGGTCCAAACATGAACTTCCTTAACTTGGCCGATAACGCCTGCACGGATAAGTTCGACTGCTTCGCGGAGGCCGTTTTCAGCGGTACCTTGATTACCCATCTGGGTGCAGACCTTCTTTTCAACAGCAAGTTCACGAAGAACGCGAGCTTCTTTTACGGTGTGAGTTAAAGGCTTTTGCACATAAACATGCTTGCCCATTCGCATAGCCATCGCAGCAGCGGGTGCATGGGTATGATCAGGGGTACCGATAACTACAGCATCGATATCCTTGCCCATTTCTTC
>CAMDHK010000312.1 GCA_945897965.1 Candidatus Kuenenia stuttgartensis
AGCAGCGGAAGCATCGTTTGAAATACTGGTGCGTAAGGCTGCGGGAATGTATGAGCCCTTGTTTGAAAGGCTTTCTTATCGCGTGAATATTGAAATGTCTAAGGATGGTTTGCCCGCAACGGAGGCCACGGTGAAAATTCGCCATGGCGCTTCAGAGGCCCACACCGTGAGCGAAGGCGATGGCCCTGTTAACGCATTAGATGGCGCATTAAGGAAAGCCCTTCTTCCATTGTTTCCCAATCTTTCGGACCTTCATCTTGCAGATTATAAGGTGCGTGTTGTGAATGCCCGTGCTGGAACTGCTGCAAGAGTTAGAGTTATTATTGAATCGCATGACAAGCGCGATGTATGGTCTACAGTTGGTGTAAGTGAAAATATTGTGGAAGCCTCGTGGCTAGCCTTGGTAGATAGTATCGAGTACAAGTTGATCAAGGATCGCGAGCAAGCCGAAGCAAAGTAGGTGTGCGGTTCTCCTGTTACTTTTTCGAAATCCATGGTTTCAAAGGGAAAGTTTAAATGTCGAGTGAATTGCCCAAGCAGTATGAACCCCAGCAAGCCAAACAGGATTGTCTGAAGTTCTGGGAAGACAATAAGTTTTTTCATGCCAACCCCGATGCCAAGGGCGAGCCTTATTGCATTGTCATACCTCCGCCAAATGTTACCGGGGCCCTTCATTTGGGGCATGCGCTTAACAGTACCCTACAGGATATTCTTGCCCGTTGGCGCAGAATGCAGGGGTTTAATGTTCTGTGGATGCCCGGAACAGATCACGCTGGGATCGCCACTCAAGCTGTTGTTGAACGCAGGGTCAAGGAAGAAGATGGTAAGACCAGGCACGAGCTTGGCAGAGAAAAACTCGTCAATCGAATATGGGAATGGAAAGATCAATACGAGAAACGCATTTTAGGTCAGTTGCGCGAAATCGGTGCTAGTTGTGATTGGGAACGCACACGTTTTACCCTCGATCCTATTTGCGCCCGTGCGGTTCGCTCCACCTTTTTTCAGATGTTCAAGCAAAACTTTATCTACAGAGGTAAAAGGCTCGTCAATTGGGATACACACCTGCAGACTTCTGTCGCAGATGATGAAACGTTTACCGAGACCGTCAAAGGTGGGTTCTGGACTTTTCGCTACCCTGTTTCTGGTACTGATGAATTTATCCGATTTTCTACCACTCGCCCTGAAACAATGTTGGGCGATGTAGCTGTCGCAGTTCACCCTTCAGATGAACGCTACACCCACCTTGTAGGAAAAAAGGTTTTGATTCCGCTTGCAGGGCGTGAAATACCCATCATCGCAGATGGCATTCTTGTAAAGAAAGAGTTTGGCACTGGTGCTGTAAAGGTTACTACTGCTCATGATCGAAATGACTACGCCTGTGGCTTAAGGCATAACCTGCCCATGATTAACATCCTCGCAAACGATGGAACTATCAAGGATGGTTTTGGCGTTTATTCTGGGCTGGATCGCTACGAAGCCAGGAAGCGTGTCACCGAAGATATGGAAAAACTAGGGTTCTTCGAAGGCCGAGAAGACCGTGATATCGAGTTGGCGCATAGCGACCGTAGCAAGACTCCCATCGAGCCGTTTCTTTCTGACCAATGGTTTGTAAAGATGGATCACCTTGCGCAGATTGCAATTGATGCAGTGAAAGATGAAAAGGTTAAATTTACTCCCGAACGCTATGCAGACACCTACCTTGATTGGCTGGGTGAAAAACGCGATTGGTGTATCAGTAGGCAGCTTTGGTGGGGGCATCGAATCCCAATCTGGTATGCAAAGTGCGATGAAGCTGATTTGAAGAAGGCCTTTGCCAACCGGGATGATGTTTGCTGGATTTGGGATCACGAAAACAACCAATGGCTTGTTTGCGCATTGACTGATATTGCGGAAGATTCTTTGGGCGGGGATCTCAAAATTGTTCAGGATGGTGATGTTCTTGATACTTGGTTCAGTTCCGCATTGTGGCCCCATTCTACTTTAGGCTGGCCCGAGCAAACCAAAGAACTTGCAAAGTATTACCCTACCAGTGTTCTCGTTACTAGCAGAGATATCATCACGCTTTGGGTTGCTCGCATGGTGATGACTGGGCTTTTCAACACAGGCAAGATTCCCTTTCATAAGGTCTACATTCATCCCAAAATCCTCGATGGTTTTGGCGAAACAATGAGTAAGAGCAAAGGCAATGGTATCGACCCGCTTGATATTATTTCCCGTTATGGTGCCGATGCCTTAAGGTATCAGATGGCGCACCTTGCAACCGAAACGCAGGATAGCAGAATGCCCGTGGGCAACATCTGCCCTCATTGCGAAACTTTGGTAACGGTGAAGCAAGAGCATATGTACATGCGGACCAAGAAAATCACTTGTCCGAGTTGCAAGAAAACCTTCAGACCAGGTGGGCCTTGGCCTGCGCCTGATCCAGAATTACCCACAGCTACGCAGGGCTCTGAACGCTTCGAGCAAGGTCGTAATTTTGCAACCAAGCTTTGGAATGCAGCACGCTTTCTATTCATGAACCTCGAAGGTTATCAGCCTGCGCCGGTTGATCTTGCTTCCCTTCCTTTGGAAGATCAATGGTTGCTAAGCAGGTTGCAGCGAACCACCGAAGAACTAACCAACCATCTTGAATCATTCCGCTTTAGTGAATCCATTCGAACTTTGTATGAGTTCATTTGGACAGAGTTCTGTGACTGGTATGTCGAGATGAGTAAGGGCAGGTTAAAAGATGAATCGAAGCCCGTGGCTCAAAGAGTTCTTGCAGGCGTTTTAGATGCAATCCTGCGTTTGATTCATCCCTTTATGCCATTTCTTGCGGAGACCATTTGGAAGGCGCTCGGCGAAGTTGCACCTTTGCGTGGTCTGCCTGTGCCTGAGAAAGCGGAAATAAGCGTGGTTATTGCCGCATGGCCAAATTATCCCAAAGCTTGGCATCAACCCGCAATTGAAGCTCGAATTGCACGCATGCAGGAACTGGTTCGAGCCATCAGGGATGTTCGAAATCGATACCTTCTTGATGTTAAAAAGATGCTAGATATAAAGGTGCGATGCTCGGATGCAATTTCTTCTGATCTTAAGTCCTTAAAACCATTTTTAGCACACTTAGGCGGCGTTGGTGAATTAGAGTGCGGGCCCCAAGTTACTCGCCCTTCGCAATCTGCCTCCCATGTGCACCCAGATTTCGAAGCTTATATCAGTCTTGCAGGCTTGATTGATGTAAATGCTGAGATTGCTCGACTCGAAAAAATGATGGCGGAAAAGCAAAAACAGATTCAAGCTATTGAGTCTAAGCTTTCTAATGAAAGCTTTGTTCAACGAGCTCCTGTTGAGGTTGTTGCGCAACAAAGGGAAACCCAGGCAGACTTGGTGTCTCAAGTCAAATTGCTTGCTGAAAATATGGTTTCTTTGAAACAGGGTACCTAGCATTACCAACTTTTATAAAGGTCTTTTTTGCTTGCTCAATCATGGATTATTGGCAATAATTAAATACCAGATAGGTGAACCCCACGATGAATTTAATTGCTTTCTTAATCTCTCTGAATTTTAACCTTACTCCAGACTTTGATCGGGAGATTAAGCCCTTCGTTGTTCGTTCCTGCGTAAGTTGCCATAACGCTGAAAGTAAGCGTGGCGGATTTCGCATGGATAGTGCCCGTGCAATTCTCAAGGGCGGAAATAGTGGCCCAGCGGTGTTGCCTGGTAAAAGTAGTGATAGCCTAATCATTCATGCAGTGACAGGTAAAGAGAATGTGGAGCAGATGCCTCCCAAAGGTGCGAAACTTTCCAAGGATGAAATCTCACTTCTTCGTAGTTGGATTGATTCCGGTGCCAAGCTTCCCGCTTCCGAAGCCCTCGCAGTCGAGGATGTTCGGAAAACCACGCACTGGTCTTTTTTGCCTGTAACCACACCATCGCTTCCCATTGTTGCTGATAAAGATTGGTGCAAAAATCCAATCGACTATTTTGTCATGAGTAGGCTTGCTAAAGATAAAATGACTCCATCGATAGAAGCCGATCGTTCCACCCTTATTCGCAGGGTTTCTTTAGATCTTACTGGAATACCCCCCACGCCTATCGAAGTCGAAAACTTCCTTAATGATAAATCTCCCAATGCATACGAGAAGGTGGTAACTCGCTTGCTGGATTCTCCGCAATATGGCGAACGATGGGGCAGACTTTGGCTGGATCAGGCACGCTATGCGGATTCGAATGGATACAGCATCGATGGCCCGCGCTCAATTTGGAAATATCGTGATTGGGTTATCTCTTCCTTAAATTCGGATATGCCGTTTGATCGTTTTTCTACCTTGCAACTTGCGGGTGATTTGGTTGCGGGGGCAACATTTGATGATAAGGTTGCAACAGGTTTTCACCGTAATACATCGATCAACCAAGAAGGTGGAATTGATAAAGAGCAATTTCGGGTTGAATCGGTTGTGGACAGAGTGAATACAACTGGCACCGTTTGGCTGGGGCTCACGGTTGGGTGTTGCCAGTGCCATGATCATAAGTTTGATCC
>CAMDHK010000313.1 GCA_945897965.1 Candidatus Kuenenia stuttgartensis
TAATAATGCTAGGAAGTGAATGGAACGGGCGCACTGCCTGCCACCAAACAAATAGGGGTACCATTTAAAGCGATTATCTATTGCGGGGGACATCGCAATGCCTGTTAAGAAAGTTATCGGAGCGATTGCAAAGACCACGCCAAAGTACGAAAGTTGTTGCAGTGGGTTGTACTTATAAAATCCATTGGGTTCAACAGGAAGGTGAAAGGTTGCATAGTGCACTTGTACCGACCAGGCATCGAGGAAGATCTGGAAATCCACGGGCACTAGCCTTTTCCATTGATTCGTGAAGAACAATAACCCCACAAAGATAAGGCCGTTACCGAACCAGAAGAATGCGCTAAGGAAATGCCAGATGCGAGCGATGCCCACGGTATGCCTGAAACCGGGAAGCCCGATCCAAGGCGATAGGTATCTGCTATCTTGCTTGGCAGTCCAGACGGAATCTTTAGGCACCACGATTGGGGTGAATCGGATCCATTCGGAACCGAGGGTGCAATGATCGTTCCAGTAAAGTCTTGGGTGATCTACAAGGATGGACAACCCGCTTCGTACCAGAAGCACCATCAAGAAAAAGTTGACAAAGTGATTGATGCGTAGCCATACAGGAAAGCCGATTGGGTCGTTAAACGATTCGGGAATAACCTTGGGGCTTTCGGGCAGGGAAGGCAGACCCATGAGAAAGTATTGGGCCCACGCCATCGCAACGGGGGTTAGCGCTAGCACAGTAAAAGCAACTAGGTAGGGCCATTTTATATAAATGCCAATACGGTGGTCTTTTGGATTAAGGAAACTATCGGTTTTGGGATTTTCTGCCATGGCTGATCCTTTAATAATGAAAGAACGAGCCTATACCTTATACGATTCCTATACCTTATACGATTTTAGCTATCATATCCAGCGATTATTAAAACATAAGTTTGCAGGCTGCAATTATCATTACCAGCCCGAGAAATCGCAGAAGAATTCTTGGTGGAAGTTTTCGAGTTCCTAATTGGCTGCCTAGAAACCCAGCGAAAGCAACGATGGGAACCCAAAGGAAGATAGCCTCGGGTATAAAATGGGTGGAAGCGATGCATCCCATCAGGCCTGCGATTGAATTGACCAGAATAAAAGCTGCACTGATTCCTGATGTGGTGCGGGTGTTGGCCCAGCCCGAAAAAAGAATGATGGGCGATAGAAATATCCCTCCACCTGTTCCCGTCAGGCCCGATAACCCGCCTATCATCCCACCTATCATCATCCCTTTGTAGTTACTAAAGCGGTTCGGATACCAAGGTTTTGAATCATCATTATGCAAGAATAACCTCAATGCTCCCAATAAAAGAATGATGACCAAGCCTAATTTAAACCAGCTTAATGGTAACGATGCATACGATGCCAAAAAAGCGCATGGCACCGAAGCGCATGCAAAAGGCCAGAATAATTTCCATTGGAAGTATCCCTCCTTTCGAAACTGATAAGTCACCAGGCTAGCCACAAAAATATTGAGGATAAATGCTGTGGGTTTGATAACGCTAGGGGCGACCCCCATAAGAACCATCGCTGCAATATATGCGGATGCGCCAGCATGGCCTACCGAAGAATACAGCAACGCAGCTAGAAAAAATAATAACCCCAGCAACAAGATGTGTGATAAATCCAAGAGAATATCCTTCTAACTTATTACGATTTCAAAACATTGATATAACCAAGATACTCTAATCAATTACTTCCTCTTGCACAAACTTTAAGGTAAACTTAGTGGATCATACCCTTTGAGGAATTCGTTATGTGGTCATCCAGCCTTTCATTACTTCTTCTTTGCTCAACCATTGGTTATCAAGATAAACCTGATGTTTTAGAGCGATTACCTCGTGAAAATCTTTTGCTCTTTAGAAATGCCATGGGCAAACCCACTCCCGTTACCACCATGGAAGATTGGCAAAAGCGCAAAGCGGAAATCATCCGGGGCATGGAATCCGTGATGGGGAAACTTCCCGGAAAAGAAAAACGTATCGCTTTAGAAGTTAAAGTCGAAGAAGAATTTGATGGCGGCACCTATCTGCGAAAATTAATCTCCTATGCCAGCGAGCCCAACTCCCGGGTGAAAGCTTATCTTTGCATCCCCAAAGATGCCCTGTCAGGAAAAAGAAAAGCAAGTGCGGTGCTTTGCCTGCATGGCACCAACAATCAAATAGGCCATGGCACCGTCGTAGGCATAGGCAATGTTGCCAACCGTGGCTATGCGATGGAACTAGCCCAGCGGGGTTATATCACCTTATCGCCAAGTTATCCGCTGCTTGCAAAGTATCAGCCTGATATTAAAGCTTTGGGTTGGGAAAGTGGCACGCTAAAAGCAGTCTGGGATAATATCCGTGGTCTTGATTATCTGGAAACTCTGCCTTACCTTGCTCACAATAACTTTGGCGCAGTGGGCCAATCTCTTGGCGGGCATAACTCCGTCTATACTGCTGTTTTTGATGAACGCATCAAAGTAATTGTCTCTAGTTGCGGGCTGGATTCTTATCTCGATTACATGAATGGCAACCCAAAGGTCTGGGAGTTAGAGAAAGGCTGGTGCCAAACGAGATACATGCCTAAGCTCGCATCCTATAAAGGAAGGCTCGAACAAATCCCGTTTGATTTTCACGAAATGATTGGCGCACTTGCACCCCGAAATACCCTTATCATCTCGCCTACCATGGATAGCAATTTTAAAGCAGATAGTGTGGATAGAGTTGCTGCATCTGCAGGCAAGATTTATTCGCTTTACAAGAAGTCCGAGAATTTGAAGGTGCTTCACCCAGATGGCGGACATGACTTCAACCCAGAAATGCGAGAAGCAGCTTTCAAACTATTCGATAAAATCCTCGAAGGGAAATAACACTGGCCTCGTCACTTTCTCTTTTTACTCTTTCATTCTCTTTTTCTTTCTTTTACTCTTTTTTTCTTCCCCCAACTCCCAACCCTCTTCCCTCCGGGAAAAGGGCCCTTCGCTTCGCTAGCCCGGGCTTCTAACCTCCACCACTTTTACTTACCGTTGATTGATGTGGGTTTGTTTAAAGACAGAGGAGTTGCGATGGGGAAGCCCCACTGCAACTCCTCCATTTGAACCTTTTGTTCAACCGGTCCCTGAGCTTGTCGAAGGGGCCCAGCGCTCCTTTGTCCGCAATGAGCGGCGGATGTAAATCCGCTGGTGCTTGCCCCACGCCTTCGTTGCCTTCTTCTTTTTTACTGCCTTCAAGCCCACCCACTGTGCTGGGTGGGTCTGCTTTTTACACTTGCATCATTCAAAAACAAAAGACCCATGGAGCGCAGTCCATGGGCTTTGAAGTCATTCATTAACCTAAATCAAGATGTGTTCTTATTTCCGGAAAATTCCGTGTTAATCCGTGGCAAATGCTTCTGCTTATTCTTCTTTCTGTGGCTATGCTACTTCTGCTTTTTAAACGTTTGTTTATTTAGAATCTGCAGAAGGCTTTGATTTTAAGCCCGCTGTGTTTACCGTGATTACACGGTAGGTGTGTTTCTTGCCTGCCTCCGCTTTGGTATCGGTGTATTTCATTGGGACAAGCGGTTGGGTGGGCGTGTCGCTATATTGCAGGTTCTGGAAAATGGGTCGGCCAAAGGGGTTTTTCCCAGTCTCTGGAAGGTTTGCGAGAAACTTCCCATCCCTCTCGATAATGAAACTTGCAAGTCCACTTTCAAGATCAGCTTCTGCTTCCCAGTTCAGTTCATTACCCTTCACTTGTAAATTCGTTGGAGCAGGTGGCGGTGTGGAATCGATTACCAAAGTATCTTTCACATACTGCATCCAAGACTTTGCAATGGCTTCGTTTGGTAACCATGCAGCTTTTAGGGGTTCGCCTGAAAACTTTGCCATGGGTTGTGCCTCGCTGCCTGTGATCGGGGCAAGCCATGCTTGATCAGTGGGCATCATATTAAGTGGGTTCGTAGCGATCTTGGGTAGGCGGGCGCTTAAGCAAGCATCGAGCCATATGATTGCGAGGTAACGCTGGTTGCCACACTCGTGGCTGGATAGTGGATCAACTGCAACACTTATTAGGCCACCCTTGGAGCGAACTTCATTAAAGAAGGTTTCGTTGGCAGGCCATACTCCACCGAAACGAGAATCTTTAACAGTAACGCCTTCTTTGGTTCCAGTGTTGCACATGACGGGGACTTTTAAAGCTGCATCGGGAAGTGTATGGGCCTTGATGGTAGAGCGTTCTGCATTTGCTTTGAGAAGTGGAACGCCTGAACGAAGCCAAGCTGCTGCAACGCGTTCGGGATGCATGAGCACCATGCCGCCGGCCCAATGGCCACCACCGCTATGGCCCCAAAGCGCCCAAGGTAATTTCGACAATTCGGGATGCCCAGATTTTGCGCCCAGATCGACCAGGCATTTTTGAAACGCTGCGCTTGAACCATTGCGCGGATCGCACCACATTTGGCAATCGCCTTTTTCTGGTTGTTCATAGGAGGGGGCAAGCAGAGCACAATCATGTTTTTTTGCAAGTGCCTGCCAATGAAGATC
>CAMDHK010000314.1 GCA_945897965.1 Candidatus Kuenenia stuttgartensis
TTGTTAAGAGAAAAGCTTAGCGACTACGGTTTTAGGTTCGCAAGCTTTCGTGACGCCATGACATTTATACTTCCTGGGTTCATCGGGATGGCGCCTCTGATTTATTTCGCCTCCACTCAGATCCATTTTCTTCATGTATATCCCTTTTACGAACCTAATTTAAATGTCGGGATAGGCGGAGGGTTCATCCTTTGGGAGTTGATATATGCAATGCAATTCATCGCCTTGGAATTCTTCTTCCGGGGCTTTATGGTGCATTGCCTAATGGGAGTAATGGGCGCTTGGGCAATCCCTGTAATGGTCATCCCCTATTGCATGATTCATTTTCAAAAACCATTCCCTGAAGCAACTGCATCAATCATTGCAGGCCTGGCCTTGGGATGGATTGGGATTAAGACCAAATCTATCTTGCCAGGCGCAATCTTACACATCGCAGTCGCCTGGAGCATGGATGGCATATCCCTAATGCGCAAAGGGTATTTCAATTAGTTCAGTTAACTATTTCGAAGGTTGATTCAGATCAACACAAAGTAATTCTTTTTCATCGCGTAAGATTACTCTGCCTTCAGAAACTGCTGGGTGAGCCCAAGTATGGCCACAAACCTTTGCCCTACAGATTTCCTTATAACCTGATGCATTTGGTTCAAACATTACGAGAGAGCCAAAATCTTCCAGCATCAGGATCTTATTATCAGCGGTGCGCACCAGCGATGCATGGTACTTCCCGACTTTCTTTTTGGTCCAGATAATCTTGCCCGTAGCGATTTCAACACATTGCAAATCTGATTGAGGAGGCGGAAGCAACCCACCCGTGACGATGTAAACATGATCTTTCCCCACAACCACAGGCGTAGCAAAGTAGCAATTAAGCGAACCGTTTTTCCAAGCCTGTTTGAAGGACGGAGCAGCCTCAGAGTTGTTGAGATTTAACGCCACGCTGCCATAAGTTACGGAACTAGCAAGCACCATGTTGCCCATGCGAACAGGCGTGGTACTGCTTTCGTTAAGTCTGTCAACAAGAGGAAACTTCCAGTGCGATTTGCCATCTTTAGGATCAAGCGCAACCAATCCCTGTTGTGTAAGCGCAAGAATCATTTGCTTGTCGCCATCTTTCCAAAGGGTGGGTGAACTGTAGCTGGATTTGTCATCAAGGGTTTGCCAAGCGGTGGTGCCATCTTTCTGGTTGAATGCAACAATGGATGCTCCTTTGCCGCCTACTTCGACAATGATTTTATCATCGATAAGAAGGGGCGAGCAGGAAGTGCCAAAGTAGAGGTTCGCAGCTTTGAACTTGGAAAGGGTATCAACCTGCCAGTTGATTTTTCCATCCGCAAGGTTAAACGATGAAAGAATGCCCGTGACACCAAAGGTGAAAATACGGTTATCAGAAATGGAAGGGGTGGCGCGAGGTCCGAGTCCAAAAACGCTGGTAAATGCTGCCCGCTTGTAAGGAGTCGCCCAAAGCTGTTTGCCTGAAGTTGCTTCAAAACATGTAAGCACTTCTTCATCTTTATCTTTGACGCGGGAGTGCAGGTAGACTTTGCCTGCATGAATAACAGGAGAGCTATGGCCTTCACCGATCGGAAGTTTCCAAAGAACTTTTGGGGCATCTGCCCAAGGTTTCAATGTCTCAAGAGAAGAACAATCTCTACGGGGCCCAAGCCAAGTGGGCCAGTCTTCTGCAACCGCAGCTCCAGAGTTAAGTAGAGCAAAAGTTCCTGCAAGAAAAAGCGAGCTAAAGAGGAGCCGCATTTTCTGGGTGATCGAGGAAGTGGTGCAATGGGGCATAATGCCAAGGAAGTTGTTTTTCATCTGCGAGATCCTTTAACTTGCGGGTGAACTTTTCCGATAACTCAAGCATCTTACCCTGATAACCTTGATCGCAAAAATAAATTCTGCAACCAAGAGGTCTGGGTTCGCGTGCGGTACAAAGATTCTCTTTCTGGAAAGGGCAGAAGCCCGAATCTGTGGGCTTCTCGTAGGCTGGGGCATGCTTTAAAAGCACTGCAGCTTCAATGCTTGAAATAAAAAGAGTGTGGTCGTATTCCTTAAATCTGCAGCATTTACCAGAGGAAAGGCAAACCGGGCCTGCGTGTCTGACTTCCGCATCCGCTTCTGCATATATCGCAAGTACATCAAGTTCCAGAAGAGACGTGCTTTTAGTCGTGTGTTCTTCTGGATGTTTCATGAAGGCCTCAGAATGTCGCAGAGTTTAGCTGCCAATGTTTTCAAGCTTACCTGTACTGTCGCCAAAAGAGGGCAGTGCAACTCCCATGCGCTCCAAAAGGGAAAGATGCAGGTTGGCGAGAGGCGTATCTTTTGGGAAGCGTAAATGCTGGCCTGTCTTAAGGGTGCCCGCACCTTTGCCCGCAACAAGGATTGGAAGCTCGTCGTGGTTATGCCTGTTACCATCGCCGATGGCACTGCCGTATACCAGCATGGAACTATCGAGGATGGAAGCATTGCCTTCCTTGGTGCCCTTAAGCTTTTCAAGGAAGTAAGCAAACTGTTGAAGATGGTACTGATTGATTTTCTTGATCTTTTCGTGCTTGGCTTTGTCATTACCGTGGTGCGAAAGTTCGTGATGCCCTTCAGCAACACCAATGCTTTTGTAGTTGCGATTGCTGCCTTCATTTGCGATGACAAAAGTTGCAACGCGGGTAAGGTCAGCTTGGAAGGCCAGTGCCATCATGTCGAACATAAGTCTGCAATGGTCTTGGAATTCTTTTGGGATGCCTGTGGGCCTTGCAGATTCAGCAGGAGTGAACTTTGGAGCTGGGATCTGGTTGCTCTCAGATTTGTTAAGCCGCATTTCTATTTCGCGAACTGCGGAAAGGTATTCATCGAGTTTGCGTTTGTCGGTTGCACCTAGTTTGCCTCGAAGGGAAGTGGCATCTTCACCAACAACATCAAGAATAGATTTGCGAATGTTGTCGCGTTTTTTAAGAGAGGCCGAAGTTTCACCCGAAGAAGCGAAGAGGCGTTCGAAAACCTGTTTTGGATCATTTTCCTTAGCCATGGGAGTGGATTCACTGCGCCAGGAAAGGTTATTGGAATAAGCGCAGGAATAACCTGAGTCGCAGTTTCCAGCGTTCTGACCTTTATCGATCCCGAGTTCAAGGGAGGAAAAGCGAGTGGCTTGTCCGATTTTTTGTGCAGCAATCTGATCTACAGAAACGCCTGCGCGAATGTCTGCGCCATTGGTTTTGCGTGCCTGCCTACATGTAAGGAAGGAAGAAAGGGAGCGGGCATGATCGCCCGGCCCATCGCCGTTGGCACGAGCTTTATCTACGGTAAGGCCGCTAAGCACGAGTAAATCTTCGCGGAATTTAGATAGAGTGGATTCGAGAAGGAAGGGCATCTTATAACCGGGGCCTACTTCTTCAGGTGACCAATCCTGCATATGCACGCCATTGGGCACATAAAAGTATGCCAATCTTTTAGGAGTAGCAGCGACTGCGGGGGCGCCATAAGCTGTCCAGCCATTCATCGCTTCCAAATAGGGAAGAGCCAAGCTTGCGCCAATGCCTTGAAGTACGGTTCTGCGGGATAATTGCTTGCTCATGATTTTGTTCCTCGTTTTGCCTTGCGCATTTGGAAAGGTTCACTTTTAACTATCTCGATGATTAGGTCTTGCATCTTGAAGTTGTCTTTTTTTGTTTTCTCAACAATGGTGTCAATGGTGCAGTTGTCGGCTCGTTCCATACCTCTGCCAGTAGCATAGGTTAACAGCTTTTCGCAAAGGCAGTGAGCAAAAAGATCAGATTTTGTGAGAAGGATTTTACGAAGTTCAGCAGGGCCGTTGAATTTTTCGCCTCCGGGAAGGTCGCCTGATGCATCAATCGGTTTGTCGCCATCATTGTCGCGCCATATGCCCACGGGATTAAAGTTTTCAAGCCCAAAGCCAAGGGCATCCATTTTAAGATGGCATGTGGCGCAATTTGGGTTTGCCCGATGCTGTTCCATGCGTTGCCTTAAGGTGCCAGTCAGGGCTTTATCATCTTCCTTAAGTTCTTCGACATTAGGAGGGGGCGGTGGAGGTGGTGTACCAAGAATATTATCAAGCACCCATTTACCACGCTTAACCGGGGAAGTACGAGTCGGGTTTGAAGTTATAGTCAGCACGCCCGCTTGGGTTAATACGCCACCCCTGCGATTATCGGTGAAGGTGACCTTGGTGAACTCGGGCTTGGTCACATTCTTGATACCATAATGGGTGGCAAGCCTAAGGTTTAAGAAGGTGTAGTCAGCATCAAGTAGTTCAAGAATGCTGCGGTTCTCTTTGGTGATGTATTCGAAGAAAAGTTCCGCCTCTTTTGCCATGTCATCGCGCAAGGCATCGGTGAAGGTCGGGAATTTGGCTTTGTCAGGATTGATGGTTTTAAGATTGCGAAGATGCAGCCATTGTTCAGGGAAATTTAGGGTGAATGCCTTTGCCTTCGGGTCTTTAAGCATGCGTGTGACCTGCTCTTCAATCACTCCTTTTTCATAGAGTTTATT
>CAMDHK010000315.1 GCA_945897965.1 Candidatus Kuenenia stuttgartensis
TTGTTAAGAGAAAAGCTTAGCGACTACGGTTTTAGGTTCGCAAGCTTTCGTGACGCCATGACATTTATACTTCCTGGGTTCATCGGGATGGCGCCTCTGATTTATTTCGCCTCCACTCAGATCCATTTTCTTCATGTATATCCCTTTTATGAACCTAATTTAAATGTCGGGATAGGCGCAGGGTTCATCCTTTGGGAGTTGATGTATGCAATGCAATTCATCGCCTTGGAATTCTTCTTCCGAGGCTTCATGGTGCATTGCCTGATGGGAGTAATGGGCGCATGGGCAATCCCTGTAATGGTCATCCCTTATTGTATGATTCATTTTCAAAAACCATTCCTTGAAGCAACTGCATCAATCATTGCAGGCCTGGCATTGGGATGGATTGGGCTTAAGACCAAATCTATCTTGCCAGGCGCAATCTTACACATCGCAGTCGCCTGGAGTATGGATGGCATATCCCTAATGCGCAAAGGATATTTCAATTAATCCGGTTGACTATTTCGAAGGTTGATTCAGATCAACACAAAGTAATTCTTTTTCATCGCGTAAGAATACTCTACCTTCAGAAACCGCTGGGTGAGCCCAAGTATGGCCACAAACCTTCGCCCTGCAGATTTCCTTGTAACCTGAAGAATCTGGTTCAAACATCACTAGCGAGCCAAAATCTTCCAGCATCAGGATCTTATTATCTGCGGTTCGCACCAGGGATGCGTGGTACTTTCCGACTTTCTTCTTAGTCCAGATGATCTTGCCCGTAGCGATTTCAACACATTGTAAATCTGATTGAGGAGGCGGAAGCAACCCACCCGTGACGATGTAAACATGATCTTTCCCCACCACCACAGGCGTGGCAAAGTAGCAATTAAGCGAACCGTTTTTCCAAGCTTGTTTGAAGGAAGGAGCAGCTTCAGAGTTATTGAGATTTAATGCCACGCTGCCATAGGTAACGGAACTTGCAAGCACCATGTTGCCCATGCGAACAGGCGTGGTACTACTTTCGTTAAGCCTGTCAACAAGAGGAAACTTCCAGTGTGATTTGCCATCTTTAGGATCAAGCGCAACCAAGCCCTGTTGTGTAAGCGCAAGAATCATTTGCTTGTCGCCATCTTTCCAAAGGGTGGGTGAACTGTAGCTGGATTTATCATCAAGGGTTTGCCAAGCGGTGGTGCCATCTTTTTGATTGAATGCAACAATGGAAGCTCCTTTGCCACCTACTTCGACAACGATTTTATCATCGATAAGAAGGGGTGAGCAGGAAGTGCCAAAGTAGAGGTTCGCAGCTTTGAACTTGGTGAGTGTATCGACTTGCCAGTTGATTTTTCCATCCGCAAGGTTGAACGATGAAAGAATGCCCGTAACCCCAAAGGTGAAAATACGATTATCAGAAATTGAAGGGGTTGCACGGGGGCCAAGGCCAAAAACACTTGTAAATGCTGCTCGTTTGTAAGGAGTCGCCCAAAGCTGTTTGCCTGAAGTTGCTTCAAAGCAAGTAAGCACTTCTTCATCTTTATCTTTGACGCGGGAGTGCAGGTAGACTTTGCCTGCATGAATGACAGGTGAGCTATGGCCTTCACCGATCGGAAGTTTCCAAAGAACTTTTGGGGCATCTGCCCAAGGTTTTAATGTTTCAAGAGAAGAGCAATCTCTACGGGGCCCGAGCCAAGTTGGCCAGTCTTCTGCAACCGCAGTTCCTGAATTAAAGAGGGCAAAAGCTCCTGCAAGAAAAAGCGAGCTAAAGAGGAGCCGCATTTTCTGGGTGATCGAGGAAGTGGTGCAATGGGGCATAATGCCATGGAAGTTGTTTATCATCTGCGAGATCCTTTAACTTGCGGGTGAACTTTTCCGATAACTCAAGCATCTTACCCTGATAACCTTGATCGCAAAAATAAATTCTGCAACCAAGGGGTCTGGGTTCGCGTGCGGTACAAAGATTCTCTTTCTGAAAAGGGCAGAAGCCCGAATCTGTGGGCTTTTCGTAGGCTGGGGCGTGCTTTAAAAGCACTGCTGCTTCGATGCTTGAAATAAAAAGCGTGTGGTCGTATTCCTTAAACCTACAGCATTTACCTGAGGAAAGGCAAACAGGTCCTGCTTGTCTGACTTCCGCATCCGCTTCTGCGTATATTGAAAGTACAGCGAGTTCCAGAAGAGAAGTGCTTTTAGCAGCGTGTTCTTCTGGATGTTTCATGCAGGCCTCAGAATGTTGCAGAGTTTAGCTGCCAATGTTTTCAAGCTTACCTGTGCTGTCGCCAAAGGAGGGCAGGGCAACCCCCATGCGCTCCAAAAGGGAAAGATGCAAGTTGGCAAGAGGGGTATCTTTTGCAAAGCGTAAATGCTGGCCTGTTTTAATGGTGCCCGCGCCTTTGCCCGCAACAAGGATTGGAAGCTCATCGTGGTTATGCCTGTTACCATCGCCGATGGCACTACCATATACCAGCATGGAACTATCGAGGATGGAAGCATTACCTTCCTTGGTGCCCTTGAGCTTTTCAAGGAAGTAAGCAAACTGCTGAAGATGATACTGATTGATTTTCTTGATCTTTTCATGCTTGGCTTTGTCATTACCATGGTGAGAAAGTTCGTGATGCCCTTCAGCAACTCCAATGCTTTTGTAGTTTCGATTGCTGCCTTCATTTGCGATGACAAAAGTTGCAACGCGGGTAAGGTCAGCTTGGAAGGCCAGTGCCATCATGTCGAACATAAGTCTGCAATGATCTTGGAATTCTTTTGGGATGCCTGTGGGCCTTGCAGATTCAGCAGGAGTGAACTTTGGCGCTGCGATCTGGTTGCTCTCAGATTTGTTAAGGCGCATTTCTATTTCGCGAACTGCGGAAAGATATTCATCGAGTTTGCGTTTGTCGGTTGCGCCTAGTTTGCCTCGAAGGGAAGTAGCATCTTCACCAACAACATCAAGAATAGATTTGCGAATGTTGTCGCGTTTTTTAAGAGAGGCAGAAGTTTCCCCCGAAGAAGCGAAGAGGCGTTCGAAAACCTGTTTAGGATCGTTTTCCTTAGCCATAGGAGTGGATTCACTGCGCCAGGAAAGGTTGTTGGAATAAGCACAGGAATAACCGGAGTCGCAATTTCCAGCGTTTTGGCCTTTATCGATACCGAGTTCAAGGGAGGAAAAGCGAGTGGCTTGCCCGATTTTTTGTGCAGCAATCTGATCTACAGAAACGCCTGCTCGAATGTCTGCACCATTGGTTTTGCGTGCTTGCCTGCAAGTAAGGAAGGAAGAAAGAGAGCGGGCATGATCGCCAGGCCCATCGCCGTTGGCACGAGCTTTATCTACGGTAAGGCCGCTAAGCACGAGTAAATCTTCACGGAATTTAGACAGAGTGGATTCTAGAAGGAAGGGCATCTTATAACCGGGCCCTACTTCTTCAGGCGACCAATCCTGCATGTGCACGCCATTGGGTACATAAAAGTATGCCAACCTTTTGGGGGTAGCAGCGACTGCGGGGGCTCCATATGCTGTCCAGCCATTCATCGCTTCCAGGTAGGGAAGAGCCAGACTTGCGCCAATGCCTTGAAGTACGGTTCTGCGGGATAATTGCTTGCTCATGATTTCGTTCCTCGTTTTGCCTTGCGCATTTGGAAAGGTTCACTTTTAACTATCTCGATGATCAGGTCTTGCATCTTGAAGTTATCTTTTTTTGTTTTCTCAACAATGGTGTCAATTGTGCAGTTGTCGGCTCGTTCCATACCTCTGCCGGTAGCATAGGTTAACAGCTTTTCGCAAAGGCAGTGAGCGAAAAGATCAGATTTTGTGAGTAAGATTTTGCGAAGCTCAGCAGGGCCGTTGAATTTTTCGCCTCCGGGAAGGTCGCCTGAAGCATCAATCGGTTTGTCGCCATCTTTGTCGCGCCATATGCCCACGGGATTAAAGTTTTCAAGCCCAAAGCCAAGTGCATCCATTTTAAGATGGCATGTGGCGCAATTCGGGTTCGCCCGATGTTGTTCCATGCGTTGCCTTAAGGTGCCAGTCAGGGCTTTATCATCTTCCTTAAGTTCTTCGACATTAGGAGGAGGTGGTGGAGGTGGTGTACCAAGAATATTATCAAGCACCCATTTGCCACGCTTAACCGGGGAAGTACGAGTCGGGTTTGAAGTTATAGTCAGCACGCCCGCTTGAGTTAATACGCCACCCCTGCGATTATCGGTGAAGGTGACCTTGGTGAACTCGGGTTTAGTCACATTCTTGATACCATAATGGGTCGCAAGCCTAAGGTTTAAGAAGGTGTAGTCAGCATCAAGTAGCTCAAGAATGCTGCGGTTCTCTTTGGTGATGTATTCGAAGAAAAGTTCTGCCTCTTTTGCCATGTCATCGCGCAAGGCATCGGTGAAGGTTGGGAATTTGGCTTTGTCAGGATTGATGGTTTTAAGATTGCGAAGATGCAGCCATTGTTCAGGGAAATTTAGGGTGAATGCCTTTGCCTTCGGGTCTTTAAGCATGCGTGTGACCTGCTCTTCAATCACTCCTTTTTCATAGAGTTTATT